>DLQI01000066.1 GCA_002478745.1 Rhodobacteraceae bacterium UBA7436
GCCGAAAGTTCCTAAAGTAACTCCACCGCCTCACTCAGCTGCTCAGAATTTACGTCTATGTACCTCTGCGTGGTGGATATATGTAAATGCCCAGCCAGCTCTGCCAGCAAGCGCACTCCTACGCCCTTGTTGGCCAACCTCGTGATGTAGGTGCGTCTTCCCGAATGGCTTGAGGCATCCTTAAGACCAACAACTTTGTAAGCAGTCCTGATTGTCTAATTTGCAATTGAATTAACTCAGCTAGGCACCCGTGTTGGTGTTTTAAAGATGACCCAAACCTTGCTGAAATTCGTTTCAATCAAGGCTTCAATCCAGAACCACTTCAATCATGAAAGACATCAAGAAAGCAGACAGACCTATAAGCAAAAACGCTGTACCGCTTTATATTTTTGGGCCAAAACCTAAGATTAATTGCCTTAAGCCAAGAGCTGCACCGCTCATAATGCATATTAAAGTAAGGGGCGCGCTATAAGAAAGAACCGAAAACGCTGAAAGACCCTGACCAACACTACAACCCACGGCAACAACCGCACCAATTCCCATCAAGGCGGCTCCAAGAATTTGCCGTCGTAGTTCCCTTGGGTCGTCACAAGACTCCCACCTGAATTGTCCTTTTAGCAGGCTACCAATTAGGGCACCAAGCACTACGCCTAAAACTGAACCAGTGCCAAAGCTAATCGTGTTGCCAGATGATGTCATTGCGTAGAGTACTGTTTCACCAATGGGGGCAGAGAATGTATGGCTGACGATTGGTATGGCCTCGAACCCTGTGCTGGCGACCCACTGGGTGCCAGCCCAACCTGACACAATGGCACCACCTGCGATTGCCCCCCAGAACACATGACTGAAAGAAAGTCGCATGGTGCGGTTTGACAGGGTCAGCGCCAGAATAAAAACTCCGATTGATATTCCCGAACCGGCTATTGAATAGCCAGTCATGTCAGCAAACAAATGAGCAAATGATTGCGTGTCGGTTGCATCTTCAGAGGCTCCAAATGTCCAAATCCGTAAGCCTGAAAGTGGTCCGCCAAGGGTTATGTAAGCCGAAATTCCCATCACCAATACTATTAGCAATGAACGCAAATCTCCGCCGCCAACGCGTGCCAAAGCGCCGTAACCGCAGTTGCCAGCCAGTGCCATACCATAGCCAAAGACAAGACCACCAAAGATGCTTGCAAGTGGGTTCCAGCTCCGAGACAAATTTAGGGTTAGCTCTAAGTCCAGAAGACCCAACGCAGATAAACTGAATGTACCAGTCACAGCAACGCCAATGGCAATTCCCCACATTTGCAAACGAAGTGTGTTTTCACCGTAGTAAAGGTCTTCTATTGCACCAAGCGTACAAAACCTTCCTATACGCGCTGCCAGCCCCAAAAATATGCCACCAAGCAGACCAAAAGAGGCAACTAGAAAAGGTTCAGACATATAATCAAACACTCGAGTGTTCCATTCTCTCGCCGAACTACTTTTCGAGGCAGAACAAATCATAGACAACTTCCATGATCTTTTTTGGGCGGTCATCGGTCAGACGATAGTAAATGGTTTTTCCGTCTCTTCGCGGAGATACTAGACCTTCGAGCCTTAAGCGCGACAGTTGTTGAGATACTGCGGCTTGACGAGCGGATAGTAATTCTTCCAATTCGGTGACAGACTTTTCGCCGGAAGCCAAATGACACAAAATCATCAGACGTCCTTCGTGGCTGATAGCTTTCAGAAAATTGGACGCTTCCATGGCATTGGTCGCCATCTTGTCCATATCTTCCGCACACATGTTTACGTCAAAAACTGGCAGACCCATAAGTTCCTCAACATTTTGGAAAGTTTCGGCCTCAATAGCCCTTAATTCAATGCTCACATAGCGCCTTTAACCACTTATATCAACATTAGCTTGTTTGAGCATTTGTCCGAGCAATCCCCAGAAGAAATCTTCGCCGGGATATCCTTCGATGCGAGAGGTTTCGATACCGTCTACTACTAAGACAAAAGTAGGTGTAAAGGTAAGTTTCCGTTTAAGCGTCATGCCTTTGGGGCGACTACTATGGATATCGATGCGTTTGAGCGGTGCCGCGCGGCCTTCTCTTGTTTTCGGATATATGTCAGCGATATCTTCGTTCCAACGAGCGCACCACATGCAACCCTGTTCTTCTACCATGACCAACACAGCTTCGGCCTTTGCCGATAAGACAGTTGAAACTATCATAAATGTGCTGACCGCGAGTGAACGAAGATACATGATGAATTGACCTTTAGATAACAAAATACATAATATGAATATGTGAATTAAACAAGGTTGAGAACTGAATATGCTCGAAATCACCTTCTTTGGTGCTGCGGTTGCAGGCTTGTTGTCTTTCTTGTCACCTTGCATACTGCCAATTGTTCCATTTTATCTCAGCTATCTTGCAGGTTTGGGGATAAAACAAATCTCAGTTGAGGCAGAGATTGCACCTAAAATGCGTGCCCGTGCGGTGCTGGCTGCCTGTTGCTTCGCTGCAGGGGTGATTACCATCTTCATGGGGCTTGGCGCGGCTGCATCGGCATTTGGCCAAGTTGTACGAGAGTACTTTGATCTTCTGCGTTGGATTGCCGGAGGTGTTATAATCATGATGGGGTTACATTTTTTGGGAGTATTGAGGATTGGCGTTCTGTATCGCCAATTGCGCGCGGACATTGGCAATACAACTAACGTTAGCTTTGTGGGATCTTATGTTATTGGTCTTGCATTTGCTTTCGGATGGACGCCCTGCGTTGGACCTGTTTTGGCCGCGATCTTATTCATGGCGGCAGGGGCGGAAACGGCTGGAGCGGGTGCGGGGCTGCTTTTCGTTTATGGTGCTGGCATGACCGCGCCATTTATTTTAGCGGCGTCTTTTATCAGGCCGTTTATGCGCTGGATGGTCAGGTTCCGCAGTCACTTTGGTTTGATCGAAAAAGCCATGGGCGCGCTACTGATCGTTTTTGGAATTTTAATCATAACAAATTCAGTGAATTACATTGCACAGTGGATGTTGGAAATTGCACCGAATCTTTGGCTTTTACTTTAATCAGGAGAAAATAAAATGAAGAGGTTTCTAGTTGCTTGGATCATTTTTATAAGCACGTCTTTCGCCCTGCCTGCATCTGAGATTGGTGACGATGGATTGCACAAAGCTCCATGGATGCGGGATACGTTTAAAGACCTTCAAGAAGATTTGGCTGAGGCGAATGAGGAGGGTAAGCGCCTTATGGTCATTATTGAACAAAGGGGCTGCATCTACTGTAAGAAAATGCATGATGAGGTGTTTTCTGTCGAGAGGATCGCCAATTACATCGATCAAAACTTCTTCGTCGTTCAGATTAACATGTTTGGTGATGTCGATGTTACCGATTTTGACGGTACGATTTTGCAAGAGAAGGAAATGGTCAAAAGATGGGGCGCGTTGTTTACTCCCTCGATTCTGTTTTTTCCTCAGGATGTCGCTGGTGATGTTTCAGCTGTTCAATCAAAGGTTGCGACTATGCCAGGGGCTTTTGGGGCTCATACTACCTTTAATATGCTCAATTGGGTAGTGGAAGAGGGCTATAAAACCGCCGAAGTTTTCCAGAAATATCAAGCCCGTAAGTTCGCTGAACAGTCCGAGTGAATCTCTGGCACACGATTTTTCCATCATCAAATCATAAAAATTCAAGTAAATGAATTTGTTGTTGCGTCGTCACAATAACGTGCGCTACGGTATTCTAAGTTCATATGTTTGGGAGGACGCATGAGGAATTTTGTCATTACAGTTGCAATAACCGGAGCGTTAGCTTCGTCTGTATTTGCCGGAGGCGTTTTGCCATCTGATGTCATATACGAAGATGGTGCCGTTTCCGTTTCTTTGTCTGGTGTTGCTGGCGATGCTGCAAATGGACGCAAAATCGTGGGTGACAAAAAGCAAGGAAATTGTGTCGCTTGTCACTCTGTTACCGAACTGAAGGAAACTGTTCCTTTTCACGGTGAAATTGGCCCAATGCTTGATGGTGCAGGAGATCGTTGGTCTGAAGGTGAGCTGCGTGGGATCGTTGCTAACGCTAAGATTATGTTTGATGAGAGCATCATGCCTTCGTTCTATAAAACTTCAGGCTACATCCGCCCTGGCAAAGCATATACAGGCAAAGCGGCCGATGAAACATTGACGACGTTACTGACTGCTCAGCAGATCGAAGACGTTGTTGCCTATCTTACAACTCTTAAAGAATAATCAGCCCGCTTGGGAGTGAGGAAAAACTACATGGAATTGACAAGACGTAATGCGATCCTTCTGGGGGCAGGTGCTGTCCTCGCTTCTGGATTGCCGGCATTGGCATCGACAGCAACCGACGACGCAATTGACACGTTCACCGGTGGCGCTGCGGTCGGTGAGGGGGATTTGAAGCTGACCGCCCCGGAAATCGCAGAGAATGGGAACACCGTCCCAATCGAAGTTGCGTCTTCAACGGCCGTTGAAATTATGGTGCTCGCAACCGGTAACCCTACGCCAAGTGTTGCAACGTTTAAATTCGGCTCAATGGCCGCAACGCGGAATGCCTCCACCCGTATTCGATTGGCAGGCACGCAGGACGTGGTCGCGATCGCCAAGCTCGAAGATGGCTCGTTTGTTCAAGCATCAAGCGCAGTCAAAGTAACAATCGGCGGCTGCGGCGGCTAAAAAGATTTAAGGAGAAGAATTATGGCATCTGGTGTAAAGCCTCGCGTCAAAGTCCCCAAAAAAGCGGCTGCTGGTGATGTAATTACCATCAAGACGTTGATCAGCCACAAGATGGAATCAGGGCAACGCAAAGACAAAGAAGGCAACGTGATCCCGCGTTCAATCATCAATCGGTTTACCTGTGATTTTAATGGCGAAAACGTTGTAGATATAAAGCTTGAGCCTGCAATCTCAACCAACCCTTTCTTCGAATTCGAAGCAAAGGTGCCAGAAGCAGGTGAATTCCAATTCACTTGGTATGACGACGACGGCTCTGTTTATGAGGCAACGAAATCAATCGCTATAGGTTAAGGCCTGTCTTGGGAGGGACATCATGAAATATGTTACGGGCGCCGCATTGGCTTCACTGCTGACAACATCATTGGCATTTGCCGATCCAGTTGATGATACACTGATCCTGAATGAGGAAACGGATATGATCACTCGGACTGCTGCGCCTGCGCACCTTTCGGACACGTTGGATGAGGTGATGTCTGGATGGCTGTTTCGTGGGACTGAAACCCGGGCCATGCAAGCGGATGACTTTGATAATCCAGGTATGATCTTCGTTGAACAGGCGCAGGATTCTTGGATGATTGCTGAAGGCACCGAAGGTAAATCATGTTCATCTTGCCATAATGACATGGACAGCATGGCTGGCGTAAAGGCAACGTATCCAAAATGGAATGAAGAGGCCGGTGAAGTTCGTACTTTGCAAATGCAGATGAATAATTGCCGTACTGAACGGATGGGCGCAGAAGCGTGGGGATATGACAAAACGCCAGCGATCAACATGGAGGCTGCTCTTTCAGCCGTTTCACGTGGCTTACCAGTCAATGTGGCTATTGATGGCCCCGCACAATCAGCTTGGGAGCTTGGCAAAGAGCTATACTATACTCGGACAGGTCAGCTTGAGTTGTCGTGCGCCAACTGTCACGAAGACAGCTATGGCATGATGATCCGCGCAGATCACCTTAGCCAAGGCCAGATTAATGGCTTTCCGGTTTATCGTCTCAAAAATACAAAATTAAATGGTGTCCACTCTCGTTTCAAAGGATGTGTTCGCGATACACGTGCTGAAACGTATAAACCGGGTAGCGCTGAATTTGTTGCTTTGGAACTGTATGTTGCATCACGCGGCAATGGATTAAGCGTCGAAGGCCCGTCCATTCGTAACTGATCAAACGGCTTAAGCCCCCACAACCTCTAGGTTGTGGGGTTTTCTTACTCAACCAATTCAAACATGCGCATATGTACGCAAGTAAGGTCCTCTAATGATTTCTCGCCGCGATTTTTTGCAAACCAGCATGGCTGCTGCTGCCCTATATGGCACATCGGGTTTCGGAAATTGGGCTCGGGTCGCGGCACAGCAGGCGCTGACACAAGATAAGTTGCTGGAGTTTGACACTTACGGAAATGTTTCACTGATCCATGTGACCGACATTCATGCACAGCTTAAGCCAATCTATTTCCGCGAACCCTCTGTGAACATTGGGGTCGGGGGCAATAAAGGCGCTGTACCTCACGTGACGGGTTCCGATTTCCGCAAGCTCTATGGCATTGATGACGGCAGTCCTTCGGCCTACGCGCTTTCGCACAGTGATTTTTCTTCATTAGCTCAGGCTTATGGCCGGGTAGGCGGTCTTGATCGTGTTGCAACTGTGATCAATTCCATTCGCGCAGCACGCCCTGATGCCTTGCTGCTGGACGGGGGCGACACATGGCATGGCAGCTACACTTGTTATCAGACCGAAGGTCAGGACATGGTGAATGTAATGAATGCGCTTAAACCTGATGCAATGACGTTCCACTGGGAATTCACATTGGGTTCTGAGCGCGTCAATGAAATCGTTGAAGGTTTACCTTTTGCCGCGCTAGGCCAAAACATCTTTGACGCGGAATGGGACGAGCCTACAGAGTTGTTCCCACCCTATAAGTTCTTTGAACGTGGCGGCGTAAAGATCGCCGTGATCGGTCAGGCATTTCCTTATATGCCAATAGCAAATCCTGGATGGATGTTTCCAGAGTACTCTTTTGGTATTCGTGACGAACGGATGCAGGAAATGGTGGACGAGGTTCGCGCAAACGGTGCCGAGCTTGTTGTTTGCCTCAGCCACAATGGTTTTGATGTTGATAAGCAAATGGCCGGTAAGGTGACAGGGATTGATGTGATCCTGTCAGGTCACACCCATGATGCTTTGCCTGAGCCGGTTTTGGTTGGCGATACAATTATCGTCGCCTCAGGCTCTAACGGTAAATTCGTGAGCCGCGTTGATTTGGACGTGCGCGATGGACGTATGATGGGGTTCCGCCACAAGCTGATCCCAATTTTTTCAGACGTGATTGCCCCAGACGCTGAGGTAAGCAAACTTATCGATGAACAGCGGGCACCCTACACCAGCGCGCTGTCTGAAGTCATTGGCCGCACGGGTGATGAACAAACCCTGTACCGGCGTGGCAACTTTAACGGAACATGGGACGATTTGATCTGTGACGCTTTGATTTCTGAACGTGAGGCCGATATTGCTATGTCGCCCGGTGTGCGTTGGGGGCCGTCTATCTTGCCGGGCCAAGACATCACGCGCGAGGACATCTGGAACGTGACGTCCATGTCCTATGGCGAAGCCTACCGCACTGAAATGACGGGTGAATTCCTGCATGTGGTGTTGGAAGATGTGGCGGATAACTTGTTCAACCCTGATCCCTATTACCAACAAGGTGGCGATATGGTGCGTGTGGGTGGCCTTGGCTATCGCATTGACGTGACAAAGCCTCAAGGGGACCGGATCACCGAAATGACCCTGGTGAAAACAGGTGAAAAAATCGACCCCTCTAAGACCTATCAGGTCGCAGGTTGGGCTTCGGTCAATGAAGGGACCGAGGGCCCGAAAATTTGGGATGTTGTTGAAGCTCATATCGCCAAACAAGGCACCATCTCTCTTGATCCAAATAACAGTGTGAAAGTGGTCGGTGCCTAATAGGCAAACCACGAAACGGAGGCATCTGATATGTCAGATAACAAAACAGGAAACAGCCCATCGCGCCGCGCGTTTTTACGCGGTGCAGCGGCAGCGGGCGCAGGCGCGCTGACAACATCAACCGCATCGGCCCAAACTGCAGAACCGCTAATTACCGAAGTCCAACCTTGGGCACGGGAATTTGGCGATGGTGTGGATGCCGTCCGTTACGGATTGCCCATCGAACACGAAAGCGATGTCGTGCGTCGCAATGTTGAGTGGCTCACTGCTGATACGGTGAGTTCTATCAACTTTACACCGATCCATGCCTTGGACGGTACAATCACGCCGCAAGGTTGCGCGTTTGAGCGTCATCACTCTGGTGCGATTGATTTGAAGAAAGAAGATTATCGATTGATGATCAATGGCTTGGTCGACACTCCTTTGGTGTTCTCATATGCCGATCTTGAGCGCTTTCCGCGCGAGAACCATGTGTATTTTTGCGAATGTGCGGCTAACACGGGGATGGAATGGGCAGGTGCCCAATTGAACGGTGCTCAATTCACCCATGGCATGATCCACAACATGGAATATACTGGCGTGCCTTTGCGCACGTTGTTGGAGGAAGCTGGTCTTGATACGGCAGGCGATCTGAAAGACAAATGGGTCTTTGTTGAAGGCGCGGATGCCTCATCAAATGGTCGTTCAATCCCGATGGAAAAAGCGCTGGATGATGTACTTGTCGCGTTCAAAGCGAATGGTGAGGCACTGCGCAAAGAACATGGTTATCCCGTTCGCCTCGTCGTACCTGGTTGGGAAGGCAATATGTGGGTCAAATGGATCCGCCGCATCGAGGTCACCGACGCGCCTGTCGAGAGCCGTGAGGAAACCAGCAAATACACAGACGTTTTGGACAACGGCATTGCCCGCAAGTGGACATGGGCGATGGACGCGAAATCTGTTGTAACCAGTCCAAGCCCGCAATCGCCAATCACACACGGTACGGGCCCCTTGGTCATCTCTGGTTTGGCGTGGACTGGTCGCGGGACGATTACCCGCGTGGATGTGTCCAAAGATGGTGGAAAAACGTGGGAAACTGCACGTCTTGCCAAAGAGGGTGAGAAGATGGCGTTGACCCGTTTCTATCTTGATACGGAATGGGATGGCTCTGAGATGATGCTCCAATCACGTGCCATGGATGACACCGGCTATATCCAACCATCCAAAGCGCAGCTGCGTGAGGTGCGCGGGCTGAATTCGATCTATCACAACAACTGCATCCAAACATGGTTGGTGCGCTCAAATGGCGAGGCTGAAAATGTTGAAGTTTCCTAAATCCACTGTACTCATCGCAGCTTCTGTGTTTCTGTCCAACCCCGCTTTCGCTGAGAAGTTAGGGTTGGGGCGCGCGGCCTTGCCTGAAGAAATTGCAGCTTGGGACACTGACGTTCGCCCAGATGGCACAGGATTGCCTGTAGGATCTGGCGATGCATTAATTGGCGAAGAAATTTTTGCAGACCAATGCGCTGCATGTCACGGTGACTTTGCCGAGGGCATCGATAACTGGCCAAAGCTGGCAGGCGGTGCGGACACCCTGGACCACGAAGATCCACTCAAAACAGTTGGATCCTACTGGCCATACTTGTCCACTGCATATGACTACATTCAGCGCTCAATGCCCTATGGCAATGCTGGTACTTTAAGCGATGACGATGTTTATTCGATTGTCGCCTATATCCTCTATTCCAATGATTTGATCGACGATGATTTTGTTCTTTCGAACGAGACCTTCTTGGACGTTGAAATGCCAAATGCGGCTGGATTCATTTTTGATGATCGCGCGCAAGCCGAATATTCGCAATGGAGCGGTGATCCTTGCATGGAAAACTGCAAGGCTGAAGTGAAGGTCACTATGCGGGCTATGGTTTTGGATGTGACACCTGAGGAGACCAAAGCCGAGGAGACGACTGCGGTGGTTGATGCAACGCCAGAGCCGGTAGAAGAGGTTGTGGTTGAAGTCGCGGCCTTTGACGCAGAGTTGGCTAAAGCGGGCGAAAAGGTCTTCAAAAAGTGCAAATCTTGTCACCAGATTGGCGATGGCGCAAAGAATAAATCGGGGCCAGTTTTGAATGGTATCTTCGATAATACCGCTGGCGTTGTGGATGGATTCAAATATTCCAAAGTAATGCGCAAAGCAGGCGAGGATGGCTTGGTCTGGAGTGAAACTGAATTGGCAGCGTTTCTTGCTAAGCCTAAGAAATATATGAAGGGCACCAAAATGTCTTTTGCGGGTCTTAAGAAAGAGAAAGACCAGTTGGCGATCGTTGAATTCCTTAAGTCTCTTGAGGATTGATAAGGTGAGATCTCATTTTCAATTGGTTTTGGCACTCGTCGCATCCCTTGCGGCGAGTGCTGGGTGGTCCGAAACATTGGGTGACCCAGTAAAAGGGGCGAAGGTTTTCAAAAAGTGCCAATCCTGCCACCAGGTGGGCGAGGGCGCAAAAAACCGCGTTGGCCCACATCTGAACGGAATTTTTGGCAGCAAAGCCGGAAGTGACCCAACGGCTAAGTATTCAAAGGGGTTGATCCGCGCAGGTGATGATGGGTTGGTGTGGACCCATGAAACATTGGATGCCTTCATCGAGAACCCTAAAGCGCTGGTTTCCAAAACACGGATGAGTTTCCGCGGGATAAAGGGAGCCGATGATCGTTTGGATTTGCTGGCTTATCTGCGCGGGTTTTCAGATGAACCGTCCAATATTCCCGAAGCCGAACCAACAGCTCAAGGCAACTATCACAATCTTGATCCCGCAATCCTCGCGATTGTTGGTGATTCTGAATACGGCGAATACCTCGCAAGCGAGTGCATGACCTGTCACCAGACCAGCGGCGCAAACGACGGTATCCCGGGCATCAATGGCTGGCCGACCGAAGACTTTGTTGTCGCCATGCACGCTTACAAACAAAAACTTAGACCTCACCCTGTCATGCAAATGATGGCTGGGCGATTGTCTGATGAAGAGATCGCAGCCTTAGCTGCGTATTTTAAGGACCTCGAATAGGAGGCCATACTCTGGGAGGAGAAAAACATGAATTTTAACAGACGCTTATTCTTGGGAACCGGTGTTGCCGCAGCAACCACATTGGCTGCACCAAATGTTTTTGCGGCAGGTCACGGCAAGCCACGGGTTGTTGTGGTTGGTGGCGGTGCAGGTGGTGCAACAGCTGCGCGCTACATTGCCAAAGACAGCAAAGGTGCGATTGACGTCACATTGATCGAACCATCCCGCATGTATTACACATGCTTCTTTTCCAACCTGTATTTAGGTGGGATCAAAACCATTGATGATCTTGGCCACTCTTACGGTACTATGGCAGCCGGCGGCGTCAATGTCGTACATGACTGGGCTGTTGGCGTTGATCGTGATGCAAAGACTGTGTCTTTGGCTGGCGGTGGCTCTGTTACATATGACAAGCTGATCCTTTCCCCGGGCATCGACTTTGTTGATGGCGCTGTTGAGGGCTGGGACCTGTCCTCGCAAAACGCCATGCCGCATGCCTATAAAGGTGGCTCGCAAACTGAATTACTGAAGTCGCAGATCGCTGCTATGCCGCAGGGCGGAACCTTTGCAATGGTCGCACCACCAAACCCATATCGCTGCCCTCCTGGCCCATACGAGCGGGTGTCGATGGTTGCGCATTACCTGAAAGCGAACAACCCGACGGCGAAAATTATTGTGGCCGATCCTAAGCCAAAGTTCTCTAAGCAGGGCTTGTTCCAAGAAGGTTGGGCGAACCACTATGACGGTATGATTGACTGGATCGGTGACGACTTTGGTGGTGGCAACGTTTCTGTTGATCCCGATGCGATGACCGTCACAATCGATGGTGATGTGACCAAAGTTGACGTGTGCAACGTGATCCCTGCGATGAAAGCAGGCCGCATTGCTGAATTGGCTGGCGTGACTGACGGCAATTGGGCCCCTGTGAATGCTGCAGATATGTCGACCAAAGCGGATGCTGACGTTTACGTTTTGGGCGATGCCTCCCAACAGGGTGACATGCCGAAATCCGGCTTCTCTGCCAATTCACAGGCCAAAGTCTGTGCCAATGCGGTGCGCGGTGCTTTGACAGGGTCCAAAGTGTTCCCTGCCAAGTTCTCGAACACATGCTGGTCACTGATCGACACCAACGATGGTGTCAAAGTTGGCGCGACCTATGAAGCGACAGACGAGAAAATCTCGAAGGTTGATGGGTTCATCTCGCAAACAGGCGAAACCGCCGAGATGCGCAAAGCAACTTACGAGGAATCTGAAGGCTGGTACGCAGGTATCACAGCCGACATGTTCGGTTAAAAAATGGGGAGCCTTGATTTGGATCAAGGCTCCCGCTCTATCTTTGGGATAGGTTGTTGAATAGGGTATTCATGATAAGATCATATCTACTTGCGGCCAGTGCCGCATTGGCTTTGGCCGCTCCCGCATTTGCGCAGGACAATGCCACAACTTATCCGTTTGACGGCTCTTTTGATGATGCAACCTTTAGCGTGGAAAACGCGATCATTGGTCTGGGGCTGGTGATTGATTACGTCAGCCACACAGGTGAGATGCTGAACCGCACGGCTGGCGATGTTGGCAGTGGTGTCAAGATATTTGAAGCCGCCGATATCTTCTTGTTTTGCTCTGCGGTTTTGTCGCGCAATGTGATGGAGGCTGATCCGATGAACATTGCCCATTGCCCCTATGGCATTTTCGTAGCGGACCGCGCGGGCGAAGTCATTGTTGGCTACCGCAACTATCCCAAGGGACCAATGCAGCAGGTGCAAGCACTGCTTGACGAAATCGTACAAGAGGCTGTGGCGGAATAATGGATTACCAATCGTTTTTCAAAGGGGCGCTTGATGACTTACGCGACCAAGGCAATTACCGCGTTTTTGCCGACCTCGAACGTCATTGTGGGTCTTTTCCCAATGCGACTGCGCGCGGTGCCGATACCGCAGAGGTGACCATATGGTGTTCCAATGACTACCTTGGGATGGGCCAACACCCCAAAGTTTTGTCTGCTATGCATGAGGCGCTTGATCGCAGCGGGGCAGGGGCTGGTGGCACCCGCAATATTTCGGGCACGACACATGACCATGTTTTGTTAGAATCCGAGCTGGCTGACCTGCATGGCAAAGAGGCGGCGTTGTTGTTCACCTCTGGTTACGTATCGAATTGGGCGGCTTTGGGCACCTTGGCCGCACGCATTCCTGATTGTGTCGTCCTGTCCGATGCGCTGAACCATGCGTCGATGATCGAAGGCATTCGCCATTCCAAGGCCGAACGCATGATCTGGGCACACAATGATCTGGCCGATCTGGAGGCCAAGTTGGCGGCACTGCCGTTGGACCGTCCCAAGTTGATCGCCTTTGAGAGTGTTTATTCCATGGATGGTGATATCGCGCCGATCGCGGAAATCTGCGATTTGGCGGATAAGTACAACGCGATGACCTATCTGGACGAGGTCCACGCCGTTGGCCTGTACGGCGCACGTGGCGGCGGAATTGCCCAAGAACGCGGGTTGATGGACCGCCTGACGGTCATCGAGGGAACATTGGGCAAAGCCTTTGGTGTTATGGGCGGATATATTGCTGCCTCAGCGGAGTTGTGCGATTTCATCCGCAGCTTCGCCAGCGGGTTCATTTTCACCACTGCATTGCCGCCAACCGTGGCGGCAGGTGCTGCTGCGTCGATCCGTCATCTAAAGACCAGCCAGACGGAGCGAGACGCGCAAAAGGTCAAAGTGGCCCAAGTCCGCGCGCGGCTTGAGGCGCTTGGCATTCCGCATGTGGACAACCCCAGCCACATCATTCCGGTGATGGTGGGCGATCCGGTCAAATGCAAATACATCTCGGATGTGTTGTTGAAGGATTATGGCATCTACATCCAGCCGATCAACTTCCCAACCGTTCCTAAAGGCACAGAACGGTTGCGGATTACGCCGTCGCCTGTCCATTCAGAGGCGGACATTGACCATCTGGTAAATGCACTTGGTCAGCTTTGGGAGCAATGCCAACTGGCGCGGATGCCTCAGGCGGCGCAGTAACCCTTTTATACATTCGAAACCGCCTATTGTAGCTGTTACGGGTGCTTATTCAAACTCCATCTGCTCATAGACGCGCCCGGCGTTTTTAGTCGCCAGTTCTTCAAATGTATCAAGATGAGCATATGGGGTTTGATCCACATAGTATGCTTCTGCCAAATCACCGTCATCTTCCAATTGGGCACCAATCTTTTCGCGCAGATAGATCAAATAATCGCGGGTATACCTGCGAACCTGATCCATGTTTGTGGGATGCCCGTGTCCGGGAATGACGTAGGTCGCGTTTAGGATCTCAAATTTGGTATCCCAAGTTTCAATCCAATCCGCTGCAATCGTATGTTCGAAAATTGGCAGCATACGTTCGTGAAACGCCATGTCACCCGCGATTACTAGGCTATGTTGTGGAAGCCAGATCACTATATCACCAGCGCTGTGCGATGGCCCAAGGTAGCGCGCCTCGATTTTCATGCCGCCCATTTCGACGGCATAAATATCATCGAAAGTCAGAGACGGCAGGACAACTGTCGTCTTGTCCGCTCGCTCTTTCAGGCGCGCTTGGGCTGCGCGTAAAGATTGCGCCCCTCTGTTCTCGAATTCAGTGGCAGCATCTTCATGAGCAATGATTTCGACGTCTTGTTCAACCCAATAAGAATTGCCCAGCATGGCGTGACCTTGACCATTTTCATTGAGCACCAACTTGACGGGTTGTTCAGTGATTACTTTGATTTCTGTATGTAACGCCGCAGCCAACTGATAAGATCCACCGCCATTAATTACGACAACACCGTCACCCGTGATGATAAAACTGAGGTTGTTGTTGTGGCCTGCATTTTCATAAGTCGGTGGGGCAGTGGCCCCAATCGCGGAAAATACATTTGGTATGACTTCTACTGGTTTCGAATAAAGGACAGAGGCGGGATATTGATCTGGTATGTCTTCGCTTGCATATGCTGGGCAAGCGATCATCGCGCAGACGAGGGCCAAATTCTTTATCATCAAGCGTCGGCCACAAAGGCATAGCCATCTGCGGTTTTATCAACGTGTCCGAGGCCGTTACCGGCTAGGTGATAGCCGATCACTCGGGTCTTTTCGTGTGCCAACTGATCCATCAAGGCAACACGTGTCGCCGCGGCTGTTTCTGGATCCTGATCCGAGCCCGAAATCCACTCTGGTTTTGCGAATGCGATGTGGTCGTTGCCAATGCAATCACCAAGGATCATTACCGCTTCTGTACCGTGACGAACCTCGATCGCCATATGACCAGGAGTGTGGCCTACTGTAGCGCGGGCGGCGACACCGCTCATGATCTCTTCGCCATCATTGAAAAATGACATCTGGTCTTCAATCATTGCAAGTCTACGCTGTGCTCCCACTGCAAAGGATGCGCGGGCCTCTCCGATATTGTTGACGGTGTTTGGGTCCATCCAGTAGTCCCATTCGACCTTGCCAATCATATAGTTCGCTTCAGGGAATAAAGGGTCGTCAAAATCATCAAGTAACCCCCACAGGTGATCAGGATGGGCGTGGGTGAATACGATGTCAGTGATGTCTTCTGGAGCCACGTTCAATGCTTCAAGCGATTCCTGTAAGATTCCAGAGTTTGGTGAGAAATCAGGCCCAGACCCTACGTCAAACAACACGGTCTTGTCTTCATGGCGCATCAAAGTAACGTTGCAAGGAGGCGCGAGAACCTCGTGCGATTGGCCATACTTTTTAAGAATAGGCAGCAGTTCGTCTTGCGGCATTGGATCGAAAATGAACCCGCCGGGCAAAGTTAATGAGCCATCACTCACGACATCAATTCGAATATCGCCCAGTGAAAGTTCAGCATGAGCGAGTCTGGCTGGCAAGCCAAATGCTGTGCTGGCAGTTAGCGCAGCCCCGCCTTTAAGAAACTGTCGTCTTTCTAATGCCATGCTTGCTTCCAATTCATTCTGTAATATGAATATGAATGATTGTTTGACTTGGGGCAAGCTATATTGAATGAGGCAAGCTATATTGAATTTGCTTTAAAGCACTGACGGATTTGTGACGGCAACATCAGTTTATCGTGGTTGATCCTTTCAACAATTACGCGGGTCGATCGAGGCTTGAAACGGGCCCTCTGAGTTATTGGAGCTGTCGCTTAGGTAGATTACTGCTGATCGGGATAGACACCCGCGGGCAGACTAAGATGGGGGTCTTCGAATAGATCAACGGATTTTAAATCTTCGTGTCGATGGTTCGGTTCCACCCTCGACACCATTTAAGTCAACAATAACAA
>DLQI01000102.1 GCA_002478745.1 Rhodobacteraceae bacterium UBA7436
AGAGATAGACTATTGATCTGTCGCTTGGAGTAATTCTCGAAGGTTTAGGGTTTGAGCGGGCCGATCACGGAAATCGAGGGCCGAGTTTAGATCGACGAGGTGGCTTTGCATCAGTTCTTCGGCGTTTTGTTCGTCCCCATCGGCAATTGCCTGCACCAGTGCATGATGAGCGTGGCTTTCGCAAAGCGCACTTTCGCGACGCCAATAGAGCGCGATGACCAGCGAGGAGCGCGCGATCAATGTTTCGATAAACCGCCTAATCGTGTCCTGATCGGCAATCCGTGCGATTTCGATATGGAAGCGCCCTGACAGGTTCAGCGCGCGACCATTGTCACCCACATCCAAAGCGGCATGTTCTTTGGCGATGTGATCTTTCAAAATTTCAATGTCATTTGGGGTGGCCCTGCTAGCAGCAGAACGAGCCGTGCGCGGCTCCAGCAACGCGCGCGCTTCAAACACTTCGCGGGCCTCGCGCGGTGTGGGGCTTGCGACGAAAGCACCTTTGTTCCGTTGGATTTCTACAAGCTGAATATGCGCGAGGGATTGGAGTGCCGCGCGTACAACAGTGCGAGACACGTTGTAGATTTCACCAATTTCGTCCTCACCCAGCTTTGTCGCTGGCGCGAGACGATGTTCATGGATCGCTAAAGCCAGCGCATCAACCACTTTTTGTGTGACATCTTTTGGTTTGGGCGTGGAGATGTGCACTAACGACATGGGTGTTTCCTTCAGAATCACTGATGCCAGAGGCATGCTGTGTAAACAAGATGCAGCAATATTGTATACAATAAAGTATATACATTGTGTTCAAAATTTATGCACCGCAGAATTTATCCGCTCAATTTTGCGCCATTGGCCTGACTTCTTCCTAAAAACCGCAGGCACTGTTTGAACTTACATCATCACAAGCGCTCGGATGAATTCAACACAGGAGCGTACATGACTTTAAAACATGATCTGGAACTGGTCGACGTCACCAAGCGCTATGGCTCGACCGTTGCGGTGGAAGCGATACAGCATAGGTTCCAGCCGTCCTCATACACCTGCTTACTTGGCCCTTCGGGCTGCGGAAAATCATCAACCCTGCGGATGATTGCAGGCCATGAAAGCGTGACTGAAGGTTCGATTTTGTTGTCTGGGCGCGATATTTCCAATCTACCACCAGCCCAGCGTGGCACAGCGATGATGTTCCAAAATTACGCATTATTTCCACATTTGAGCGTACGCGACAATATCGCCTTCAGTTTAAAAATGAAGGGGGTGGACGTAAAGGAACGCCATATCAAAGCGGGCGAGATGCTGGAGTTGGTCGACCTAACGGCGCTTGCAGACCGACTGCCTGATCAATTGTCTGGCGGACAGCAACAACGCGTTGCGCTGGCCCGTGCATTAATTACTCGCCCTGAGGTCTTATTGCTGGATGAACCACTGTCCGCGCTCGATCCGTTTTTACGCATTCGAATGCGCGGCGAACTCAAAAAACTGCAAAAAGAACTAGGTATCAGTTTTATTCATGTCACCCACGGGCAAGACGAAGCACTCGCTCTGGCTGATGAAATCGTTGTGATGAATGATGCTGTGATCGAACAAGCAGGCCCTGCGCGTGACGTTTTCAACGCTCCTAAAACCCGATTTGTGGCGCAGTTTATGGGTGGGCACAATGTTATCTCGCTGCCCAATGGCTGTTTCGCAATTCGCACAGATGCCGTCACCGTCACTGCGCATAAAAAAGGTACCTTGAGCGCACAGGTGATGGCCGTTGAATACCAAGGCACCCACGTCTCTTTGATGTCGCATATTTCCGGCGACCAAGAGGTGACGGCCATTGTGCCCGAAGCAGAATACTTCACGACCCCGCATCACCCTGGCGACCAGATTGGTCTGCATTGGGATGCCAAAAACCTTCACCCACTGACCGCATAAACCCGGCAATTCACAACCAACAAGGAGACGAAGAATGACAAAGTTTACTTCCCGTACAGGCCTAAGCCGCCGCGCATTGTTGAAAGGTGCTGCATCCACAGCTATCGCTGCTGGATCAACAACTTTGGGCGCACCGATGCTTTGGGCGCAAAACATCAAGGACGTCACCATTCGCCAGTTCGGCACAGGGGTGTCCAACCTTAATGATGTCGCCAACAAAGTGAAGGAAGACCTTGGCTTTACGCTTGAAATGACTGCACTTGACACGGACAGCGTGACACAACGCGCAGCTACACAGCCCAACAGCTTTGACATTGCAGACATCGAGTACTTCATCTGTAAAAAGGTCTGGGCCGCTGGCAATATGCAGGCAATGGACACGTCCAAGATCGCCAATTACGACAAGATCGCCGGTACCTTCCGCAGCGGTCTTTTGACACCGACAAGTACCATCGCACAAGGCACAGCACCACATACTGTCGGCTTTACATCGGGCCAGAATGGTACGGAATTTATTCAAGAAGAATCTGGTTGGATGACCCTGATTCCAACGATCTACAACGCCGATACGCTAGGCATTCGCCCCGATCTGATCGGCCGTCCGATCAACAACTGGTCCGAGCTTTTAAATCCAGAGTTTAAGGGGAAAGCATCGATACTTGATATCTCGTCTATCGGTATTATGGACATGGCGATGGTCGTGGAATCCATGGGCGAATACACTTACCCCGACAAAGGCAACATGACCAAAGAAGAGATAGATCTGACGCTTGGCATCTTTACTGAGGCCAAGAAAAACGGCCAGTTCCGTGCGTTCTGGAAGTCGTTTGACGAAAGCGTCAACCTGATGGCGTCCGGCGAAGTTGTGATCCAATCCATGTGGTCCCCTGCGATCACAGCCGTCAAATCGCAAGGTGTCCCATGCGTCTACCAGCCTTTGGAAGAAGGCTACCGCTCGTGGGGCGGCGGCTTGGGCATCTCTGCTGCACTGTCTGGTCTGGAGCTTGATGCTGCCTATGAATACATCAACTGGTATTTGTCCGGTTGGGTTGGCGGCTATCTGATGCGTCAGGGCTATTACTCTGCTGTTCCCGAAACGTCGAAAGAGTTCATGACCGCAGACGAATGGGGATTTTGGTACGAAGGCAAAGCCGCCCAAGGTGACATTTTGTCCCCAACTGGCGACAAACTGGCCGGTACGGGCGAAGTTCGCGATGGTGGGGCCTTCCTTGACCGCATGGGATCAGTCGTGTGCTGGAACTCGGTCATGGACGAGAACCAATACATGGTCCGTAAGTGGAACGAATTTATCGCCGCTTAAGAACATCCAACGGGTGCGCCAACCGGCGCACCCACCCAATCCAACATAAAGAATACTCATGAAAAAGCTGTTAGAAAATCGCAATGTAACCGGCTGGCTGATGGTGTCCCCGCTTGCGGCTGTACTGCTCGTTTTTCTCGTTATGCCGATTGTACTTATCGTAATCGTCAGCTTTTGGCGTGCGACCGAATTTTCCATCATTCCGGCCTTTGAATGGGACAATTATGCTTTCCTGTTTGGGTCACCTGTAACCTACGCCGTCTTTCTCAACACGTTCAAATATGCGTTCATTACATGGGCGTTTACCTTAATAATCGGATTCACCGTTGCCTACTATCTGGCATTCCACATTCGAAGCCTGACGTGGCAGGTTGCATTGTTTTTGCTCTGCACGATCCCATTCTGGACGTCTAATATCATCCGCATGATCAGTTGGATTCCGTTCCTTGGGCGTAACGGCATCGCTAATTCCACGATGATGTCTTGGGGTGTAATAGACGAACCGGTCGAGTGGCTGCTGTTCTCAGATTTCGCCGTCATCCTCGCATTTGTGCACCTCTATACCTTGTTCATGGTCGTCCCGATCTTCAACACGATGATGCGGATCGATAAATCCCTGATCGAAGCTGCGCGGGATGCAGGCGCGAACGGTGCGCAAATCTTGTGGAACGTCATCATCCCCCTGACCAAGCCGGGGATCATGATTGGCACGATCTTTGTAGTCACGCTGGTGATGGGTGATTTCATTACCGTGCGGTTTATGTCGGGAAGCCAATCCGCCAATGTGGGCCGCTTAATATCGAACGACATTGCATTGCTTCAATACCCAAGCGCCTCGGCCACAGCGATTGTGCTGCTGGCGACCGTGCTGATTACCATCGGCATCTTGTTGCGCTTTGTCGACATCCGGAAGGAACTGTAATGGAACCGCGCCCAAGATCGTTCTACGTCCTCTCCGCGTTCTTCGCGCTGTTTGTGCTGTTCCTTTACGGTCCGACCCTGACGATTGGCATACTTTCGTTCCAAGGTGAGGGTGGTGGGCTAACATTCCCGATGCGTGGCGTGTCGATGTATTGGTTCTACGATCTGTTCGAACAACAGGCAGTTGGCGACATCTGGGGCAGCTTCCGTCGTTCCATCATTTTGGGCCTGATGGTCATGGCCACAACAGTGGTCGTCTCGGTGATGGGCGGCTTGGCCTTTCGCAAGAAGTTTGCAGGCTCGGGGATCCTGTTTTATCTGATCATTACGGCACTGGTGATCCCGTCGATCCTTGTCTCGCTTGGCGTTGGGTTGCTGTTCTCGCAATCGGGCCTGAACGTGCATTGGTCGACATCGGGCTTTGGTGCGCAGCTGACCTGGACGTTGCCATTCGGCCTGCTCATCATGTTCGCCGTATTCAATCGTTTCGACAAAAGCTTTGAGGAAGCCGCTCGGGATCTGGGCGCATCCCCGTGGCAAACAATCCGCCATGTTGTGCTGCCAATAATTGCACCATCGCTGATTGGCGTCGCCTTGTTCGGGTTCACGCTCAGTTATGACGAGTTCGCGCGCACCTTACTTACGGCGGGCAGCTACAACACGCTGCCGCTGGAAATCTACGGGATGACGACCAATGTGACCTCGCCTGTGCTGTATGCGCTTGGCACGCTGACGACATTGTTCTCTCTGCTGATCATCGGGGGCTTCCTTGCCTTGGCGCTTCTGAGCAACCAGCGCAAAGCACGCGCGGGTAGTGACGCTGGAAAGGGTGTCTGATGATTGTCCTGATCAACCCAAACAGTACCAAGGCCATGACCCAAGCCATGGTAGAGACAGCATCAAAAGTGGGTGTAAAATTAATAGGTTGGACCTCCCTAGAAGGGCCTGCCGCCATCCAAGGTCCTGAGGACGGCGCGGCCTGCATCCCGCCCTTGCTGACGCTGGTGCGTAAAGCATCGGATGCCGGCGCAAAGACCATTATTATTGGCTGCTTTGACGACACTGGGTTAGACGCCGCCCGCAACATTGCATCATGTCCAGTCATCGGTATCGGTCAAGCCGCTTATCACATGGCTGTGCTTTCAGCGCGCAGGTTTTCAGTCGTCACTACATTGGCTGTTTCTGTGCCCATTCTCGAAGACAACATCCACGCTTACGGCTTCACATCCAAACTTTCCCGTGTGCGGGCCTGTGGTGTCCCAGTTTTAGATCTGGAAACAGATCCTGCCGGAACCGCCCCTGCCGTGATGGGGGAAATCAAACGTGCTGTCGCTGAAGACAAGGTTGATGTGGTGGTTCTTGGGTGCGCTGGTATGGTCCACATTCCTGCATATTTTTTTGGAGAGGAACATGTGCGGCTTATCGATGGCGTCACATCAGCCGCGCAACTTGCATTTCTTCTAGCTAAGTAAAGTTAAGAACCGGACTAAAGATTGGCATCGAAGACTTTCAGTAAACGCCCACTATACTGCCGGAAGCCGTGATTTGTACGGGCTACAGCATTGGTCACTTAGGACTTTTAGTTGCCGTTCGCTGCACAGTCCACGAAGGTCCGCTAAGGGCCGAAAGTTCCTAAAGTAACTCCACCGCCTCACTCAGCTGCTCGGAATTGACATCAATGTACCTCTGCGTGGTGGATATATGCGAATGCCCAGCCAACTCTGCAAGCAAGCGCACTCCTACGCCCTTATTGGCCAACCTTGTGATGTAGGTGCGTCTTCCCGAATGGCTTGATGCATCCTTGAGCCCGACTGCCTTGTAGATGTCGAGGAACAGCTGGCACATGGTGTTGGCTGAGAAGTGTCCGCCTTTCTGGCTCACAAACAAGGGACGCTGTGGGTCAGTGATACGTATGCAAGAACTGTATTCCAGCAGCGCCTTACGAAAGCGCTGGTTGAGATACACCGTGCGTGTCTGCCCACCTTTGCTCTGTGCCGCTGACAGAATAAACTGGCTGCGAACGTCGCCTTCCTCATCAAACACATTGCCCACGGTAAGTGCAGCAATCTCCTT
>DLQI01000060.1 GCA_002478745.1 Rhodobacteraceae bacterium UBA7436
CCCAGTTATATCTCCAATGCGCTTTGGCGAAGACGCCGTCGAAGTGGTCTATGAATGCATCAAACATAACATCCCAATGTCGTGCATCACCGCAGCCCAAGCGGGGGCGACAGCCCCTGCAACAATGGCAGGTTTCCTTGCCCAATCGTTAGCCGAAACACTGGCCAGCCTTGTGATGGTCAATGTGATTTCTCCAGGTTTCCCGATGGTGTTTTCCAACTGGCCCTTGGTCATCGATCTACGCAGCGGAGCATTTGCAGGTGGTGGGGGCGAAACGACATTACTCAATGCCGCTTCTGCCCAGCTTTCAAATTGGCTTGGTCTGCCGTCAGGTGTGGCGTGTTCCATGACGGATGCCAAAGCGATCGATGCGCAATACGGTGTTGAAAAAGGGATGACCAGTTTGGCCGCTGCCCTTGCTGGCGGGAACCTGATCTACGAAAGTTCCGGCATGACGGCTGCGCTGCTGGGGGCCAGTTTTGAGGCGTTCATTTTGGACGATGAAATGCACGCCATGACATACCGCACTTTACGCGGTGTTGAAGTGTCTGAGGAAAACCTAGGCTTTGATGCCATATGCGCGGCCATCCTTGGAGACGGTCACTTCCTTGGTGCGGATCATACCTACAAAGCGATGTAACGCGATTACCACTACCCCAAGCTGGCAGACCGCGATCAACCCCGCACATGGGAAGAGAACGGCGCGCTGCATGCATGGGACCGCGCCAAAACGAAAGCCCAAGAGATATTGGATCGCCATCACCCTGAATACCTTAATGCCGATCAAGACGCCCAAATCAGGGCTGCATTTAAAATCGTCGACTAGTCGTAATCGTCCGATTGCGTCATTGCGAATTGATAATGCCCAAACAACTTTGTAGCACTTGTTCAACGCAGCACGCGGGCGGATGCCCCAGCCCAAAGGACAAGCCCATGACCGATTTCATTAAAACCCGCGCAATGTTCCACATTCCCGAAGGAATGACATACCTCAATGGCAACTCATTGGGGCCAATGCCGCGCGGTTGTGAGGCTTCAATCGTGAACTTCCTAAATGACGAATGGAAGACGGAGTTGATCAAAGGGTGGAACACCAAGGGGTGGTTTACACAGACCAACACCATCGGCGACCGCGTGGGCAAATTGATTGGCGCGCCAGAGGGGACAACCGTTTTGGGCGACACATTGTCGATCAAAGTATTTCAGGCGGTTGCGGCGGGTCTTGCGCTGGTTCCGGATCGTCGTGTGATCCTGTCCGACAGCGGAAACTTCCCCACCGACCTGTATATGGTCGAAGGGCTGATGAAGCTAAAGAATGATGGCTACGACCTGCGCACGCCTGATCCATTGGACGTTATGGCGCAGATCGATGAAACAGTCGCCGTGGTCATGCTAACCGAGGTAGATTACCGCACCGGCTACAAACACGACATGGCACAGATCATCGCCAAGGCACATTCTGTTGGCGCAGTCGTTGTTTGGGATTTGGCACACTCAGCAGGTGCCGTGCCTGTAGATGTTATCGCAGCAGATGCTGATTTTGCGATTGGTTGTACTTATAAGTTCCTCAACGGTGGTCCCGGTGCCCCCGCATTCATCTATGTCGCTAAACGCCTTCACAACGATGTTGAGCCAGCCCTAGCAGGATGGCACGGCCACGCCGCCCCATTCGCATTTGATCTGTCATACCGCCCAGCAGAAAATATCGAACGCTTGCGTATTGGCACACCGTCCATTGCAGCCTTCAGCCTGCTGTCTGCAGCCCTAGACGTGTGGGACCACGCAGACATGAATGATGTACGCGCGCGCTCAATCGAATTGTCAGAGCTGTTCATCGCAGAGGTCGAAAAGCGTTGTCCGGGCGTGGCCCTTGCCAGCCCACGCAATGCGGATCAGCGCGGCAGCCACGTGTCATTTGAATTCGAACATGGGTTTGCATGCATGCAGGCACTAATCGCAGAAAAGGTAATTGGAGACTTCCGCGCGCCCAACATCATGCGCTTTGGCATTGCGCCACTGTTCAATGACGAAAACGATATCATGCGCGCTGTTTCGAAACTTGAAGACATCTTAAACAACGAAACGTGGAAAGAAGAGCGCTTTCAGCAGCGTGGTTTGGTCACCTAAGCGACCAAAAACTAAAGGCCTAGCAGCGCGCGAGCTTCAAGTGGTGTTGCCACAGGGCGTTCATAACGCGCACAAACGTCTGCAGCACGCGCGATCAATGCCGCATTCGACGGCGCAAGCGTTTCACGATTTAGGCGCACGTTGTCTTCCAATCCAGCGCGCGTATGGCCACCCGCCGCAATTGCCCACTCATTCACAACGATCTGGTTTGGCCCGATCCCCGCAGCGCACCAAGGTGCATTCGGGGCGCGGTCTGCCATCATCTTTACGTAAAAATCAAAGACCGTTTTATCCGCAGGCATCGCGTTTTTCACACCCATAACGAATTGAATGTACAAACGATTATGAATCAAACCTGCCTGCTCCATCTCAATCGCTTTTAAGATGTGGCTCAGATCAAACGCTTCGATCTCAGGCATAACTTCATACTTCACCATTTCAGCTGCCAACCACGACACCAGCTGAGGTGGGTTTTCATAAACCCGTGTTGGGAAATTGTTTGAGCCAACAGACAAGGATGCCATGTCGGGCCGCAAAGACAACATGCCGCCACGCTCTTGCCCTGCACCAGAACGGCCGCCTGTCGAGAACTGGATGATGACGTCAGGACAATGTTTCTTTAACCCCTCCTGCAGCTCTGCAAATTTTTCCGGGTCGCTGCTGGGTGTTTCGTCAGCATTACGCACGTGGGCATGGATAATGCTGGCCCCTGCTTCCACAGCGGCATGACTGCTTTCTATCTGTTCAGAAATGCTGATTGGTACAGCAGGGTTAGCTGCCTTCGTTGGCACCGACCCTGTGATTGCACAGCATAGGATGCAGGGTTTTCCAGCAACTTCAGACATCAAAGAACACCGTTTCGTTTTCACCTTGAAGGTGGATATCCAATTGATATCCGTTTGAACCTTTTTGCGCGATCAACGTCGTGCGACGTGTCGGCTCAATCATAGACAATATTGGATCATCTTCAGCCACGCTGTCCGAGAAGTAAGCCCGCGTATGCAGCCCTACATTGATCCCACGCGCAACAATCCACAATGCAAGATGCGGGGACTGCAAAGTGCCATTTTGATCAATGACGGCACCGGGCATGACAGTCTCGATCACAAACTCACCTGTTTCAGCATGGGTTGGTGCGCGGCCAAACCCTGTGCCATTTGTGTGAAACTGGCCAGCGCCATCAGGCTGCCAAATCTCAACCAAACCATCCAGAACAGGGTCACCCACCCCATCGATAATGCGGCCACGAACAATAATAGGATCGCCCGCCAAACCGGCTCGCAAACTTGTGCCCAGTTGACTGTGATAGCCGCGTTCAAGCCCTGCAAACTCTGGGACGCAACCGATGTGAACATATGGGCCCGCAGTTTGGGACGCGCTTTCTGGTAGCTTCGCCATCATGTGCCCTCCAACTGGTTTTCAAACAAAGTCGCACCGCGTCCACGCAACACGATATCAAAGCGGAAGGCCCGAATATCCATCGGCACCGTGGCCTCCATATCCAAACGCGCCGTCAATCGATCAATAGCCGCAGCATCAGGGATCGCTTGGGCAATCGGGCAAAGCGCAATGTGGGGGTCGCCCTCAAAATACATCTGCGTGATCAAGCGTTGGGAAAAAGCCATGCCAAAGACAGAAAAGTGGATATGCGCTGGCCGCCAATCGTTGCCGCCATTGGGCCAAGGATAGGCTCCAGGCTGAACCGTACGGAATGAGTAGCTGCCATCTTCACCGGTGATCACACGACCACAACCACCAAAGTTAGGATCAAGCGGCGCAAGGTAGGCATCCTTCTTATGGCGATAACGTCCACCTGCATTCGCTTGCCAGACCTCAATCAGGGCGTTCGGCACAGGTCGACCATCGCCATCACGCAAAACACCGTGCACCAGAATGCGTGGGCCAATTGCTGACCCGCCATCAACCGCGTGGTTGATCAAAAGATCATGATCGTTTGGACCCAAAATATCATGCCCGAATGTTGGTCCCGTCGCCTCAGCCATCGTTGTCGCGAAACCAATCGGTTTGTGGATTGGGCCACGGCTTAGGCTGGAGCGGTAATCAGGAGCAATGCGCGGTGGATGCAGCGAGAAGTCGCGTGGGGCTATATCGGTAAGTTTGCTCATTTCGCAGTTCCTGCTTTAGGCGTTGGTATCTCAACTGGACCGCCCTGTTCTGCCCACGTTGAAAAACCTTCTTTCAAATGCGCCGCTTCAAATCCCATGTCTTGGAGGGTGGCTGTTGTAATCGCAGAGCGCCAGCCAGATGCGCAATGGAAGACAAAGGTTTTATCTTCACCAAAGATCGGTTTGAAATAGGGGCTATCGGGATCCACCCAAAACTCGATCATGCCGCGCGGGGCGTGAAAGCTGCCTGGAATGTGGCTACGTTGGCGCTCACGAATGTCACGGATATCGACGACGATCACTGACGGGTCATCCAACATTGCAATCAGCTCTGGTGTCTCAATTTCTTTGATGCGTGCGCGCGCAGAAGCAACCATGTCAGCCGATGAGATCTTTAATTTAGGCATTCATTGGTCTTTCAAAGATTGTATTTTCTGAACGATGGCATGGTGCCAATCAAACGGCAAGTTTCTAACTCGCAGCTTGCAGTATTCCCTCAACATCCAAAAAAGTCTCAACGTGATCGGCTAAGTCGTCCAGAGCCTGCTCAACGCCTGAACTGTAACTGCCCGACGCAGTCACACCTAAACTATTTAGAAATGCAACGCGCCAAGCATCATTGCTGAACATCCCATGCAGGTAGCTGCCCATGACACGCCCATCACTGGATTGTGCCCCCTCGGGTTGACCGTCAACATGCGCAAAAGGACGCGCATTATCAGGTCCCTCAGTTCGCCCGATGTGGATCTCATATCCCTCAAACGGCAACTCTGTATCAACGTGCACAGCATGAACAGAAGTTAAGCGTTTATCGCCCGTCATCTGCGTGACAACATCCAACAAACCAAGGCCGGCACTATCCCCTGAAGTCCCTTCGATCCCGTCAGGGTCGCTGATCACCTGGCCCAGCATTTGGTAACCGCCACAAATACCCAACACATGACCGCCGCGCCGATGGTGCGCGGCCAAATCCACATCCCAGCCTTGCGCGCGCAGGTAAGCAAGATCGCCGCGGGTTGATTTACTGCCCGGTACGATAACCAGATCAGCGTCAGCAGGAATGACGTCGCCAGCCTTCAACATCACAAGTGATACATTTGGTTCTTGGGCCAATGGGTCCATATCATCAAAGTTCGCGATGCGTGAGAGGGTCAAACAAACCACTTTGAATGTGCCGTCCTGCGGACCTGATGAAATATCAAGCGCATCTTCGGCAGGGAGACGCCAAGCATCCTTGAACCACGGCACAACTCCAAAACCACGCCAACCCGTGCGATCGCTAATCATTTCGTATCCGTCATCAAACAGGCTGGGGTCACCGCGAAACTTATTGATCATGAAACCAACAACACGGCCATTGTCTTCAGAATCCATGACCGCTTGTGTGCCGACAACTTGGGCGATTACGCCACCTCGATCGATGTCTCCACACAAGATCACAGGTACATTCGCCGCCTCAGCAAAACCCATATTGGCGATATCACCTACCCGTAGGTTGATTTCGGCAGGACTGCCTGCACCTTCGACAATGACCAGATCATATTGAGATTTGAGGCGCTTAAAACTCTCTAAGACCGAGACCATAAGTGTTTGTTTTAACTTCGCATATTCACGCGCTTTGACAGTCGCAATGCGCTGACCCTGAACAACAACTTGGGAGCCAACCTCGGACTCTGGCTTTAATAAAACGGGGTTCATATCTGTGTGTGGAAAAATCCCACAAGCCAAAGCCTGCAAGGCCTGTGCGCGTCCAATTTCGCCTCCATCCATAGTCACGGCAGCGTTGTTCGACATGTTCTGCGGCTTAAACGGCGCAACAGATAAACCACGTCTTTTAGCAGCACGACACAGGCCCGCGACAAGCATCGATTTCCCGACATTTGAACCAGTACCTTGGATCATTATTGACTTCATTTTATTTCCGCTCGTTAGTCATTCGGTCAGCGCTTACCCTTGTATCAGGTTAACGCTTACCCATTTCAACCTGTTTTAGAAAAACAGGTTTTCAGGTAAAAAATGCATTAATGTATATGTAAACAAACAAAAATATGTTACCTTTCTTCTTAATTACCAAAGCAGGAGTGGGGAATGAACATTAGCATACCCAACATTTTCACCAAAGTAGTCACTGCAGCTTTGCTAGGATCAGCGGCGATTTGCGCCGCATCCTTTTTCATCACTGCACTTTCTTCTGTCAGCGCCATATATGGTTACGATCACCACTTCCAAGATCCGACTTGTCTGGTCATCGCTGGCGGCATTGCTGTCGCTACCTCACTCGTGGCTTCCTTCGCCTAAAGCCCGAACTGACAGCATTCGAAAGACATCGACTTCCTGACATTCGAGCCGGTGCATTGGGTCCTGATTGCTTTGTTCAACTCATCACGCTTCTCGTCACTCAACGCACACCGCTGCGCACATCTTCGTCAGTCTGTTTCAACGTCGCTGTAGGTCTTCACACCGACACTCTGGGTGACAGACAGCTTATGATACTCTTGGAATTCAGGCGTAAGCAGGAACGCAAACCGCGACTTGATATCATCAGTTATGGCCCACTCCGGCACGTCAACCCAGCGCTGTCCAACGGTGACGCGGGAGTCATTCACATTGCTTAACGTGCGTACAAACATTGGCATCGAAGAGTCGTTGGTGAACCCAAGGCGTTCAGGGGCTCTGATGTGGTCAATTCCGAAAACATTCTTTTGATCAGTCGAGCCAATCATCGTCAGACCCAAATTTATAAATCGATAGCTATGTTTCCACATCCCTGTCGAGTTTTCCCGAAGGCCTAACGCGTACCCGTTTGGGAAGGTCACGAAGTGGGGATGCTGTACAGAAGTCAGTGTACTGAGCTGTGTCTTGAGACGCGCAACAAAATCACATGACAGCCCATCGTCGTCATCCAAAACAACTTGGGCCACGGGGGCCTCTCCAGTAAGTTCCGACAACATCACTCGCAAGTGTTTGCGTGCAAGACCGCCTCGCGGGTATTTGATGGTAAAGTTTCCGCGCCCTAAATGGGTATCACACAACGTTCTCAGTCTCTGTTTTGCCCAATCAGGCATTAGGCGACTTGAAAGAATGAAGTAGTGAAAATCCTTGTCGGTTTGGGAAACAAGGCTAGGCAATGTAATATTCTCAAACAGCCAAAACCGTTGTTCCAATCGGCCTTGTTCGAATAGCATCTCAGGGTCCGCAGAGAATTCACTTTTCCAACCAGAGCGGCCGAAAAACGAAAAACGCGTGCAAATAAGAATTTTGGGCAAATCAGCCAAGGCTACTCCTCCGTTTGGTCCTCAAAGACTATTATCACAAATTCAATCCAAGAAAACGCCCCCCAAACCTTTCCAATTGTTCATTACGCAGCGTGACCGATAAACATCATATCTTTCGCAGATGCTTCGCAGGGTTAACTCAGAACTCGACACCCTTTTGTGCCTTGATCCCATCACGGAAAGGATGCTTCACGTTGCCCATTTCCGTGACCATGTCCGCGGCTTCGATCAACTCTTCTTTCGCGTTTCGTCCCGTCAAAACAACGTGGGTCATGAATGGCTTTTCAGTCTGCAAGAACTCGACGACTTCATCAATGTCCAAATAGTCATTGCGCAACGCGATATTGATCTCGTCCAGCAGCACGAAATCAATCTTTGGGTCCAGAATCACTTCCTTGGCCCTTTCCCATCCCGCACGCGCCGCTGCGATGTCACGTTCGCGGTCTTGGGTTTCCCATGTGAAGCCTTCACCGGAGACAATAAATTTGCACTCATCCGTAAAGCGTTCCGTTAGGAATGTGCGCTCACCGGTCGCCCAGTTTCCCTTGATGAACTGCACAACAGCACAAGGCATTTCATGAGCGATGCAACGCATTATCATACCGAAACCACTGGATGATTTGCCTTTGCCTGGCCCAGTGTGGACAACGATCAGGCCCTTCTCTTCGGTCTTGGTCTCCATCATGCGATCACGGGCCGCTTTGATCTTTTTCATTTTCTCGGTGTGGCGTGTGTTTTCGTCGGTCATGTGAGGCTCCGCAAATGCTTGACAATATATGGGGACGGGCGCAAACCAATCCTTGCTGGTGCCTGTGTTAAATCAGGTGAAAAGGGAATGCGATACGGGAAATGTTTTCCTCGAAACGCAGCCGCCCCCGCGACCGTGACCGGAGAGGTTGCCCAACACCACTGATCGCAAGATCGGGAAGGTCGGGCATACCGCGAGAGAAATCTCAGATCCGCAAGCCGGGAGACCTGCCAGCATCGACGTTATGTGAACCGGACGGGGTGTTCCGGGCATGCGGGTCCCCATGCGCGGGGTTTCGGATGGCCCTACTCTTTCCCTCTAAATTTGAGGCCAAAAGAATGACTGACACAAGTATTTTAGAACCTGTTGAATTGCTGGTCTGTACGACTTGCAAGATGGGCCAAGCCATTGAAGATGACGCTTTGCGCCCCGGTAATCTGCTACACAAAGCCATGTTGGAACAAGATTTGCCGGAACACGTGACCGTGCGTGCCGTTGAATGTTTCACAAACTGCCAAGGCGGCTGCAACATCATGATGCGTGGCGGAAATCGCTATGCTTATGTTTATGGTAACCTAGACCCAGAGACGCAGGTAGAAACCATCACAGATGGCGTTACACGCTACTACAATGCCGCTGACGGGTTTGTGCCTTGGCGCGAACGCCCTGAACACTTCCGCAAGAACTGCGTTGCCCGAATCCCACCACTTAACTTGCCACAGGATGCTGCCAAATGAGCGATCTCGCCAAACTTCCCGTAACCGTAATCACTGGTTTCTTGGGTGCGGGTAAAACCACCCTCATCCGTCACCTTATTCAAAACCCACAGGGCAAACGGTTGGCCGTGGTCGTCAACGAATTTGGCGATGTCGGTGTCGACGGTGAAATCCTGAAATCCTGCGCGATCCCTGATTGCCCAGCCGAAAACATCATGGAGCTGTCCAACGGTTGCATTTGCTGCACTGTGGCTGACGATTTCATTCCGACGATTGAAGCGTTGATGGCTCTTGAGCCACGCCCCGATCACATCCTGATCGAGACGTCAGGCTTGGCCCTGCCAAAGCCATTGTTGAAAGCCTTTGATTGGCCTGACATCCGCTCGAAAATCACCGTCGACGGTGTGATCGCCTTGGCCGATGCCGAAGCTGTGGCTGATGGCCGTTTCGCCCCCAACGTCGCGGCAGTAGACGCCCAGCGCGAGGCAGACGATTCACTGGACCACGAGACCCCATTGTCCGAAGTGTTCGAGGATCAAATCGGCTGCGCTGACATCATTCTGTTGACTAAGACTGATCTTGCTGGTGCCGATGGCATCGCAAAAGCCCGCGCTGTCATCGAAGCTGAATCGCCGCGTCCAATTCCAATCGTTGAAATCTCTGAAGGCGTTGTTGATCCCCGCGTGATCCTTGGTCTAGCGGCAGCCGCCGAAGACGACATGGACGCACGCCCATCACACCACGATGGGCATGATGATCACGAACACGACGATTTTGAATCTATCGTGGTCGACATTCCTGAAATCGCAGATCCCGCAGATTTGGTCGAACGCATTGAAGCCATGGCCAAGGATCAGAACATTCTACGCGTCAAAGGATATGCCGCCGTCAAAGGAAAACCCATGCGCCTTTTGGTGCAGGCTGTTGGCGCACGTGTGCGTCAGCAATACGACCAACCATGGGGCGCTACAGAGCGCCGCGGCCGTTTGGTTGTAATAGCGGAACATGACCACGTGAACCCTGACGCGATCCGCGCAGCGCTTGTCGATTAAACAGACATGCACGTCGTCTTTCGCGAAAGCCACGGGTTAGAGGAATCGGAAACCCCATTTGATCTGCAGCAATCGCCTGCGGATCTTGTGGTGTTGTCCTTCTCCGACAGTGACCTTGGTGCCTTCGCGGCAGGCTGGCATCGTGGGGATGGTAAACTGCCAACCCTACGCCTTGCCAATTTGACAGCTCTAAAACATCCGCTGTCCGTTGATACCTATGTTGAACAAACCCTTGACGGTGCAAAAGGTATCCTGATCCGTTTGATCGGCGGGTATGCCTACTGGTCATATGGCCTGCAACAAGTTGAAGCCCTATGTCGCGCAAAGGGGATTGCTTTGGCTGTGCTCCCTGCGGATGGCCGAACAGATGTACGGCTTGATGAGGTTTCGACCCTTCCTGTGTCAACCCTGCGCCGCCTATCCCACCTGTGTGATCGAGGTGGTGAAGTGGCTGCACAAGCAGCCCTTGCGCAATTATCCCTTGCTGCTGGTCTCTATGCTGGCCCAGTGCGCGGTGCAAAAGGCATACCTATTGTTGGGGCATGGACACCTGAACACGGCGTAACCTGTCCAGTTGCCGCCTTTGTCCCAGACAGCGAAAAACCCCGTGTCCTCATCAGTTTTTACCGCGCCTATCTCACTTCTGCGGATATGGCCCCGATCACAGCCTTGTTCGAAAGCCTTAGGGCAAAAGGGTGCGATGTCGTCGCACTATTTGCACCATCTCTAAAGGCACCAGACGCCGCCACTTGGCTGCGCCGACAAACCCTTGCACTAAAGCCTGATGCGATTATCAACGCCACTTCGTTTTCTGGCAAAGGGGCTGACGGCACCTCTCCTTTAGACGCAGCGGGCGTTCCTGTTTTCCAAGTTGCCCTTTCCACGTCGCGGCGCAAAGCCTGGGATGAAGAGGAACGCGGGCTTTCCCCCACAGACCTCGCGATGCACATCGTCCTGCCAGAAATAGACGGCCGCATTTTTTCAGGTGTCACCTCTTTTAAAGAGCCGCGCAAAAAAGACCCCGACCTGCAATTTGCCCGTTTTGCCCACCGTGTTGAACCCCCACGGATTGAGGCAATCACGAAGCGTGTCATCCGGTGGATCACACTTGGGCAAAACAATAACGCCGATCTTACACCCGCAATCGTCCTCTCCACCTACCCAGGCAAAGACTGGCAAATGGCGCACGCCGTTGGGTTGGATGCTATCGCATCAACCGATGCCATTCTCGATGACCTAAACAATGCGGGATGGACAACCCAGAGTGCTGCGCCACTTGAAGTCAGCCTAGGGACCGAAACCATCGCATGGCCTCTGGTCGGTTATCAGGCAGCGCTGCAAACGTTGCCGCAAACATTGCAAGACGACCTATCAAACGCATGGGGCAACCCCACTGATGATCCGGCGTTTCGCGATGATGCTCTACACTTTTCCGCCACCCGCAGGGGCGCGGCGCTGATTGCGTTGCAGCCAGAACGCGGCGAACGTGATGTACGTGAGGACGATTACCACGACCTCGCCCGTGTCCCGCGCCATGGCTATGTCGCGTTTTATCTTTGGTTGCGCCACACGATCAAAGCCGATGCGCTGATCCACGTCGGTGCCCACGGCACATTAGAATGGCTCCCCGGTAAATCGGTTGCCTTGTCAGATGAATGCTGGCCCGAAGCCCTGATTGCTGACTTGCCTGTCATCTACCCGTTCATCGTTAATGACCCCGGCGAAGCCGCCCAAGCAAAGCGACGCATTGGCGCTGTTACCTTGGGACACATCCCACCACAGATGAAGGACAGTAAAACCCCTGACCAGTTTCTACGACTTGAAACCCTGCTAGATGAATTTTCGAACGCCGACGGACTAGATCCCCGCCGCCGCGACCGCTTGCAAACTGACATTCGTTCAGAGGCCCAAGCCATCGGCGTTGAGGCTGATCTGGGTCTAGACACGGCCACCTCTACCGCAGAGGCGCTAACCCGCATCGATCGCTTTGTCTGTGACATCAAAGAAAGCCAGTTTGGTGACGGCCTACATATCTACGGCCGCGCACCCGTTGTCTCAGGCACCTTTGATGCAACGCCATCTGCACACGGCGAACAAACCGGACTGATTGATGCGCTTGCTGGCAAACGAATCGACGCGGGACCGTCGGGATCGCCATATCGTGGCCGCACCGATGTGCTGCCAACAGGTCGCAATTTATTTACGACCGATCCGCGATCAGTACCCACACGTTCTGCATATACCCAAGGCGTCAAGCTGGCTGACGAACTGGTGCGCCGTCACCTGCAAGAAGAAGGCGACTGGCCCAAAGGATTGATCGTCGATCTATGGGGCTCTGCCACCATGCGTACGGCGGGCGAAGAATTCGCAATGGCGCTGCACCTGCTTGGCGTCAAACCCGTTTGGGATGCAGGGTCAGAACGGGTGTCAGGGATCGAAATCATCCCCATCACTGAACTGGAACGCCCACGCCTTGATGTCACCTTGCGCGTTTCCGGCCTGTTTCGCGATGTGTTTCCAACCCTCTCTGCCCTATTTTCCCAAGCCATCCGCGCACTGTCTAAACGTGATGAGGCCGCCGACTGGAACCCATATGCTGGCAAAGACGCCGAAGATCGCGTATTTGGCCCGGCCCCTGCCAGCTACGGCCTTGGCATGGGTGCATTGGTGGAAACCTATGACGAGGAAAGCCGCGCTGCTGCAGGCGCTGCATGGCTAAAGGCCAGCTCATATGCACTGGACGGTCAAAACATCACACTGAACGCAGAGGGCATCAAAGCCCGCGTTGCGGCTGCTGACAGCTTTGTTCATCCACAGGACTTGCCTGAAACTGATCTGTTGCTTGCCGTTGATTACGCCACTCACGAGGCGGGCTTTGCGGCTGCAAAGGCCGCAACGGGTGGCGGCGACATCAAGCTGTATCACCTCGACAACACCGTTGCAGGCAAACCCCGCGCACGCACCTTGTCTGAGGAAATCGCCCGCGTTGTCCACGCCCGCGCAGCCAATTCCGACTGGATTTCCGGCATGCAACGTCACGGTTTTCGCGGCGCTGCCGAAATCGCAGCAACCTTGGATCACATGGCTGCATTTGCACATCTGGCCCAAGTGGTTCCGGCCCACCTATTCGATCTTTATTATGACGCCACCCTTGGTGAAGACAGCGTTGTTTCATTCCTAGAGGATGCAAACCCCGAAGCCCTTGCAGCCATGCGTGATCGTTTCAACGCGCTACATGACGCTGGCTTGTGGAACACGCGGCGCAATTCGATTGCCGCTGAATTGGAACGGTTGTCGTGAGTGGCCCCGAAGTAAAAGGCTGGTGCCCCGGTGCCTTGCGCCCCATGCAATCTGGTGACGGGTTGATCATGCGGGTGCGGCCACGCTTGGGGCAGCTTTCTAA
>DLQI01000136.1:0-3173 GCA_002478745.1 Rhodobacteraceae bacterium UBA7436
TCGCACAAATAGGCGTTTACCTGAGCACATCGGTTACAAGCATGCTATCGATACAGTCTTATTTTGAAAGATAATAACAAAGAAATTCCTACCTATTCTGCGTCACTGAAGCAGCAGGCTTTGTTCATTTTTTGAATTAGTCTAGCCGGGGTATCAGATCGAAATGGGTCTAGCCTTGGCAAGGGAATCAAATTCCATCAGCGTGTCGATAAGCCGATCCATTTGATCAAGATAGATCATGTTTGGACCGTCTGATGGCGCACTGTCAGGATCTGCGTGCGTCTCGATAAATACAGCACCGACGCCAATGGCCACGGCTGCGCGCGCCATTACCGGTGCAAATTCGCGCTGACCGCCGCTTGATCCTCCCCTGCCACCTGGTTGCTGCACGGAATGTGTCGCATCCATAACCACAGGGTAGCCGGTTTGCGCCATTTGCGGTAATGATCGCATATCAGCTACCAGCGCATTATAGCCAAAGGACGTACCACGTTCCGTTAACAAGATCCGGGAGTTGCCTGTGCTTTCGACCTTGGTCACGATGTTGGGCATTTCCCAAGGGGCCAAAAATTGACCCTTTTTGATGTTGACGACAGCCCCCGAGTTTCCAGCTGCCAGCAGCATATCTGTTTGGCGACATAAGAAGGCGGGTATTTGCAGCACATCAGCGACTTCGGCAGCAATGGCGCACTGCGCTTCGGTATGGACATCCGTAAGTATAGGCACCCCGATAGATTTTTTGATGGATTGCAACGCTTCCAGGCCGTCATCCATTCCGAGCCCGCGAATGCCACCCAGTGACGTGCGATTGGCTTTGTCGTAGCTGGCCTTGAAAATGTATTGCGCGCCGGCCGCATCACAAGCTGCCTTGACCACACCTGCGATGTCCTGCCCCATTCCTGCACTTTCAAGTGTACAGGGGCCTGCAATTACGGTGAGCGGCAGGTCATTGCCGATGACAAGGTCGGCGACTGGGACATGTTTCATTCTAGCTGGTTACCTGTTCTCTGAGGATCGACGCGGTAAGCGAGACCATCAAGTAAATGCCTGCAAATACGATAAAAGCCAAGATCGTGTTTTCGAATGCGCGGGGATATGATGGTGCCTCGCTTGCAACAGGTTCAACGGCGATGGTCAAATAACGCACTTGCCTATTTGCTTCGACCCGAGACTGTTCCATCTGTTGAAGAGCTGATTGTAGCATCATGTCGCGTCCGGCCAGGTCAGCTTGGGCAATCTGTACACGGACCGATAATTCGGCCAGCGAGTTTTCCCCTTTGCTAACGTCTGTCATTCGGTTGTTAAGGATCTTCAGCTGTTCCTTGAGAATGTTTAAAGTACTACGCGCACCATCTACCCGGCTTTGGTTCGGGCGCGCATTGTTCAGAAGGCTGGCAAGTTCGATTTCTTTTTGGATGATTTGAGTTTCAATCGTCGAAATTTGTCCACGCAGAGTGGCGATCACACCCTCGGGATCAAGGGTCGATCCGGCCAGTTGCAGACGTACCAGCGCCTCTTGTGCGGCACGACGTTGCTCTTCGGCCTCTTCAAATCCTTTGCGTGCGTCGCGCATTTGGTCTTCGCGTTTTTTCTGGCTGAGGTTATTTACACGTTCTTCTGCGTATTCGATCAGCTGCCGCGAAAAGGTGGCGGACAATTCAGGGTCGGCCGCAACAACTTCCATTCGGATCATACCTTCCGTTGGATCGTAGCCAATTTTTACGAACTTTCGGTATACTTTGTAGGCTTCTTCATTTGTTGGATTTGTTTTCAGGCGTTGGATCGGGTCGATCCAGTCCTGAGCGAAATGTGACTTAAAGCCAACATCGCGATCCAGCCGCAACATCGCATCCTTGGACTGAAGGAACCCTTGTGTTGCGATGCTGTCAGCATTGGTGGCAAACTGTGTGGGCAGCAGACCACCCAGCGGACCTGCGCCGCCCGACCCCTCGTTCTGGATGATTAAGAATTCGGATTTGGTCGCGTACATCGGTGTGGCGATCGCATAAAAATAATATCCAGCAAGCAACGTTGGCAAGGTCACAAAAAAGGCAAGCCGGACCAGAAGAAGGCCCATTTTTTTGCGACGGCGGCGCGTAATATCGCGCTGGATGTTCTGTATATCTCGGGCGCGTCGTTCTGCTGGACTTACTTCTGTCGACGGAAGCTGTTGTTTTTTAACTGGAACGGTTTGTGGCAATTTTACTCGGTCTGCTCCGGCCCCGCCGAGCTGCGCAGGTAGGCTTGCAAAGGCATCTGGCGCGCCGCCCTCATGGGCTTCTGCACCAGCTTGCGGTACCACCAATTCCAACATGTTCGTCCGCTGGAATGGATCTATGCCTTTGGCCCGAAGAAGGCGAACCGCATCGAAATCTGATGTCGGTGCCAGTTCGTACTTTTGTGCTAAGCGTCGTGCCATACGCAACTGTCGACCAGTAAGGCCCTCTTGGCGTATCGCATCGATGGTGTTTTCACTCGCCACCTGCTGGGGCGAGGCAACGTTGCCCGCAGGTGCATCTTGCGATTTTGATTGCGGGGCTGGTTGCGATTTTTGCTCCGCACTTGCGGATTCATCCGCTGGTGCACCTCCAATCGTTGGAGTAGACCGCTTGATGCGGAACTTTCTAGCTTTCGGTTTCGTAGTCATACAGCTGTTTCGCTTCCTCGAGGGTGTCGAACATATGTAGTTTACCATCCAAAAGGACAGCGGCGGAACGCGCAAACTTTTCTAGAGTCTCCGCTTGATGCGACACGATAATTATGGTGGTCGTACGCAGGCGTTCCTGCAAGACTTCACCTGCTTTTTTGTTGAACTCGACGTCAGTGCTAGAAGGCATCCCTTCGTCGATCAAATACATATCGAAGTCTAGCGCCAGCATCAGAGCAAAGGAAAATCGCGACCGCATGCCAGCTGAATAAGTGCCGATGGGTTGGTCAAAATATTCGCCGAGGTTGCATAACCATCGGCAAAAGCTTTCTACGTAGTCTGGATCAAGACCGTAAAGCCGCGCGATGTATCGACTATTTTCATGTGCCGAGATTTTGGAAATTACCCCCCCCATGAATCCAAGTGGGAACGAAATATTGCACATGCGTCGGATCGTTCCTTCATCCGGTTTTTCCAAGCCAGCCATCATGTTTATCAGCGTTGTTTTGCCCGTTCCGTTTGGGGC
>DLQI01000136.1:3336-5143 GCA_002478745.1 Rhodobacteraceae bacterium UBA7436
TACCCTAGGCATGTTAACGGATTAACCACCGCCTTAAGTAGTATTAAATCTAACTTACGACGTATTGTACATATTCTGAAAGCACTGTTGCTACATTAAGGCGTCCGTAGTCAGATATAATGGGACATCAGAGCGGCTTGACCATTAGAACCTCCGGTTCGTTTGTGTGATTGATCATCCAGCTTGACTTTGATGTTGCAAGCAACGTTTTTGGAGCCCCCGCTTCTTTATTTTTCCCTCTCCCGAGAATGGCTTCAACGGCGGCAGCAGCGCAAAAAAACGTGCATTCTTGAACCATTCATGGATAAAATTTGCATTGACCGTCTAGCGACACGCGATCTGTGTAGCCGAAATGCCCGGCATCGTCACCTGATCATAAAACTCATACTTTTCATTATCCAACCAAAATCGCTTTTTAAGTCAGCTCATAAAGTTCCCCACAGTGTTCATTATCGGTGGTGGATACTTAGATTACTTTTAGTGATGCCGGTAGGGCCGGTTCAACGGGCACCGACCGTTCCCCGATAACACAGGCAGGTTCACTACTGGCGATTATCGCGGGTTTTTCCTTCGGCGTCGTTGTTGCTTGACTGTGGAACTTGATCAGAATGTCGCGCACCCGCTCCGCACCTCTGTCAAAGCGCAGCGTGCCATAAAAAGCGCTGACCGACGACGAACCATGTCATCATCCGTGATGGCACGCTTAACAATGTTTACCTGAGCAGCCACTGTGAGGGGACTCTGTTGCCTCTTACGATACTATGGCAAGTCTCAGTTTCACTATCTGACACTCTGTATACTGCCCATGGATGAGAGGGATAGGTTTCAACGACCCAAGTCATTCCAGAGTTTAAATAATTATAGTGTATTTTATTGCCATCATAATCTAGCCAATAAATTTTAAATCTATCGTTCGTCTGACCAACAAAAAATGTAATCTTTGTTTTTCTCTTAGAGCCTAAAGAGCGCAACTGATTTTGTTTATTACATTTATAGCTACGCGGCGTTGACCTGTTGTCTTTCTCGCATAATCCGAATGTACCATTCACTTTATTGTTGAATCCGCACAAAATCCCTCCCCATTGATATCCAATTTGACCATTTCCGTAAGAGATCTTAAACCAGTCATATTGATTACCAGCCATTTTTTCCCTCTTCAGGATAACCACTGGATCACCGTTTTTTAGGCTGCCAACTCTTGGAAATTCTGTACTCGGACCAGAACGAATATTACCACCCCAAGAACCTATTCTGAGTTCACTGGTATAAGCTGGGCTACCCAGCAGAACCAACCAAAACAAAATTTTAATTATAGATTTAAACATCATAAACCTCCAAAGCTTCTTGCTGAGGGTGTCAAAAAAACACTTTATTTGCAAACTAAATATATATTGAGGTAAGTGATGTTAAGTAATCTTGAAAATTTGTAAAGCGCCATGAGCTACACCCCCTTTATTCTATCGATTTATATAATTTATGATACTGGCAATTTAACGGTATTGACGGGCTTTGTTGCATAAATATGGCTCTGTAGGAGTCACCTTAATTCAGTGATGTAGGAGGCAGCAATAAGCAGTTGGACACCGACGAAGCACAAGAACCAGCACTCGGCGGAATACAATTTTTAACTCTAGGGTCAGGACCTATTAAAGTGTTTGACTTCTAGGTATCATTTGTCACGAAAGCATTGATTTGGGAGGCACTTGATGGCGGGCATTTCTGGGCGCTGTTTCTGCGGGTCACTGACGTGGCATACAAACGGCGATATTTTGTGGAGTGCGCTTTGCCATTGTGAAGATTGCCGCCG
>DLQI01000136.1:5171-5377 GCA_002478745.1 Rhodobacteraceae bacterium UBA7436
TTGCCGCCGTGCCGCTTCATCTGATTATGTAAGCTGGTTTGGCGTCATGCGATCATCTCTTGCCTGGTCTGGGCCGAGGGAATTTCACCGATCATCCCCCAAGGTGATGCGGAGTTTTTGCGGATCATGTGGTGCCCCAGCTTCTTTTGAAACTGAGGTGTTCCCTGACGAAACCCACCTATATGCTGCTTCGCTTGATGACCCAA
>DLQI01000136.1:5395-6216 GCA_002478745.1 Rhodobacteraceae bacterium UBA7436
CCTGTATCGACCGACGGCGCATATCTTCTGGTCCGAACGTCTGCCATGGATTGAGCTATCAGATGATTTGCCGAAACATGAGAAAGGGCTTCAACACGCGGCGCAATCCGGATCAAAGTTCTTGAAATGATATACTTTTCTTGCGCCATGTGATTCACGATGGCAAGGAGGACTGCCCATGTCACGTTTGTTTTGGCTTACAGAAGATCAGGTGGAACGGATCAGTCCGTTCTTTCCCAAGGAGCGCGGCGTTGGCCGCGCCAATGACCGCAAGGTTCTGAGTGGGATTATTTACGTCATCAAGAATGGACTTCAGTGGGCGGATGCGCCCATTGAGTACGGCCCGCACAAAACTCTCTACAACCGCTTCAGGCGGTGGTCGGAAAACGGTGTGTTCGAGCGTATCTTCGAGGAGCTGGCCAAACCGCAAGATGACGCCGGAAGCGTTCTGATGATCGACGCTACCCATCTTAAGGCCCATCGCACAGCCTCCAGCCTAAAAAAGGGGGCGATGAGCCAAGGCTGATTGGGCGCACCAAGGGCGGCCTGAACACAAAGCTACACGCCTTATGTGATAACCTCGGGCGCCCAGTTCGGCTCCACCTGACCGAAGGACAGCGCAGTGACTTCAAGGGTGCCGACGTTCTTCTCAAGGACCTGCCAAAGGCAGAAACTCTGATCGGTGACCGAGGCTATGACAGTAACAAAATACGCAATCTGCTAGCTGAACAGGAGGTGAAACCGTGCATCCCACCCAAGAAAAACCGCAAAGAAACAATCGATTACTGCAAGATGATCTACAAAACTCGGCATAGGGTAGA
>DLQI01000149.1:0-2857 GCA_002478745.1 Rhodobacteraceae bacterium UBA7436
CATCAGGCCAAGCCAGTTGGTGTAGGCAACAACCTTGTCTTCAGCATCGACTGCTGCAACACTGTCTTCGCAATCCATGATTGTGGACAATGCGGACTCAAGCCAAACGTCAGAGATGTCAGCCTTGTCTGCCTGACCAATTGGTGTGGACCCATCGACGCGAATTTCGATCAGCAGACCGTTTTTGCGCAAGTAGTATGAACCACCGTTCTGACCCGCAAACTGTGACGGTTCCGCCAAAGCTGTTACGCCCGCCATCAGTGCACCGTCAACGACGCTCAAACCATCAATGTCAGCCCATGATCCAGACGCCAAAGGTGCCGCTTGATCCAAATGCCCACGTGCCCATGCGATCACGCGTGACCCACGCTCAGCGTCATAACCTTTGCCCGTTGGCAAGTCGCCCAGCGCATCTGTGCCGTACAATGCATCATACAAGCTGCCCCAACGTGCGTTCGCAGCGTTAAGTGCAAAGCGTGCGTTCATGATTGGCACAACCAACTGCGGCCCTGGCAACATCGCAATCTCTGGGTCAACGTTTGCTGTGTCGATTGAGAATGGTGCGCCCTCAGGAACCAGATAGCCGATCTCTTTCAGGAAATCAGTGTACGCAACGGCATCGTGGTCTTGGCCACGACGGGCAACGTGCCATGCATCAACTTGGGCCTGAATGTCAGAGCGTTTCGCAAGCAAGGCGCGGTTCTTTGGCCCCAGCTCATGCACAATGTCGGAAAAGCCTGTCCAGAAGGCATCAGCCGATACGCCAGTCCCTGGTAGGGCTGCGTCTTCAACAAATGTCGCAAGTTCCGCGGCTACGTTTAGTCCAGCTTTGTTCACAAAATCGGTCATATTGGCACCTTTCGCTGTTTGGGGCATATTAATCTAACGATAGGAGTAGGCAAAAAGTTTCCGATAGTAAACACGACTGGTAAACTTTTATGACCAATATTTCCGTCAAATCTGCAAAGCACTGTTTATCTGAATTTGATAAAGCCTCTCAGCAAACCTGCAACCAACTAAAAACCCCCATATTTTTCCCGCACTCATTGTTCAAGCGCCGCTTGCGGACAGGGCTATAGCTGATAATCTGACACCTAATTCACAAGTATAGACCGGATCAAATCACATGCGCGATGCAGCACCACAGACGATCTACCTCAAAGATTACACACCTTTTGGTTTTACCGTCGATGCGGTGCACCTGACATTCGATCTGGCCCCCAATGCCACACGGGTCACCAGCCGCATCCGTTTCAGTCCCGTAAAGAACGCCAAGGACACGACCTTCTTCCTACACGGCGAGAACCTAACACTGCACTCCGCCAAGATTGATGGCGAGGCGGTTACACCCACTGTCACACCTGAGGGGTTAACCTGTGAAGTCCCCAACATCCCGTTCATCTGGGAAAGCGAAGTTCAGATTGATCCTGCGGCCAACACTGCACTTGAAGGGTTGTATCAATCCTCAGGTATGTATTGCACACAGTGCGAAGCAGAGGGCTTTCGTAAGATCACCTACTATCCTGACCGCCCCGATGTGATGTCTACCTTTACAGTGCGTGTAAACGGCCCCCACTCTACCCTACTGTCTAATGGTAACCCTGTCGCTTCGGGTGATGGTTGGGCCGAATGGCATGACCCTTGGCCAAAGCCTGCGTATCTGTTCGCATTGGTTGCAGGTGAATTGATAGCCCACACAGGCAAGTTCACCACCGCCTCTGGACGCAAGGTTGACCTAAACCTGTATGTGCGTCCTGGTGATGAAGGTAAATGCGCCTTTGGTATGCAGGCCCTTAAGGATTCCATGAAATGGGATGAAGAGGTCTATGGCCGTGAATATGACCTCGACATCTTTAACATCGTTGCCGTGGACGACTTTAATATGGGTGCGATGGAGAACAAGGGACTGAATATTTTCAACTCATCTTGTGTTCTTGCCTCCCCTGATACGTCTACAGATGCGAACTTTGAGCGGATCGAGGCGATCATTGCCCATGAATACTTCCACAACTGGACGGGCAATCGCATCACTTGCCGTGATTGGTTCCAACTGTGCCTAAAAGAGGGACTGACAGTATATCGCGACAGCCAATTCACCAGCGATATGCGCTCTGCCCCTGTGAAACGGATTGGGGATGTCATCGATTTGCGTGGCCGTCAGTTCACCGAGGACCAAGGGCCGCTTGCCCACCCAGTGCGCCCAGAGAGCTTTCAAGAGATCAACAACTTCTACACCGCGACCATCTATGAAAAAGGGGCAGAAGTCATTGGCATGCTACGCACCCTTGTCGGGGCCAAAGCCTACTCCAAAGCCGTGGACCTGTATTTTGATCGTCACGATGGCCAAGCCTGCACTATTGAGGACTGGCTACAGGTGTTTGAAGACAGCACTGGGCGCGACCTGACGCAGTTTAAACGCTGGTATTCCCAAGCGGGCACGCCACACCTCAAAGTGACCGAAGACTATGAAGGCGACACCTTTAAACTGACCTTCACCCAAAACACCCCGCCCAGCGCAACAACGGCTGATCCGCAGCCCCAGGTGATCCCTGTCGCTGTGGGCCTATTGGCCCCTGATGGGTCTGAAGCGATGGGTACACAGATATTAGAAGTCACACAGGCAACACAGACCTTTACCTTTACCGGCCAAAAAGAACGCCCCGTCGCATCCGTCTTGCGCGGCTTCTCTGCCCCTGTGGTGATGGATTATAAAGCCGACAATGCATTCCTGTTGGCACATGACACTGACCCGTTCAATCGCTGGCAGGCCGGTGACACTTTGGCCGAGGCCAGCTTGATCGCAACCATCACGCGCGGCAAGCCAGTTGATCCTGCATACCTTGACGGCTTGTCAAAG
>DLQI01000149.1:2960-4733 GCA_002478745.1 Rhodobacteraceae bacterium UBA7436
GAAACAGGCCCAAGCGGATGCCTTCGCCCCTCAACTACAATCCATCTACGACGCCAACCAAATCAGCGGCGATTACAAACCCGATGCAGAACAATCTGGTAAACGCTCGCTTGCGAACTTGGTTCTGTCGCTGATCAACCGCTCGGACGGTGGCGCGTTGGCACAGGTGCAGTACGACAATGCAACCAACATGACCCAACAGCTTTCAGCGCTTGCCTCTCTTATCCGTGCTGGGATCGGTGATACGGCTTTGGCTCAGTTCGAGGCGCAGTGGAAAGATGACCGTCTTGTCATGGACAAATGGTTTGGCCTTCAGGTTGGCTGCTCCAAACCAGACGATGCAGCGGACACCGCCACAGCATTGACCAAACATGCGCTGTTCAATTGGAAGAACCCAAACCGCTTCCGTGCCACGTTGGGCGCGTTTGCAGGACACCACGCGGGCTTTCACGCTAAAGACGGGTCAGGATATGCGCTATTGGCTGATTGGTTGATTAAACTAGACCCTCTAAACCCTCAGACCACAGCACGCATGTGTTCGGCTTTTCAAACATGGCGCCGTTACGATCAAATCCGCCAGTCCTTGATCGGCACTCAACTAGACCGGATTGCAAACACACCAAACCTAAGCCGCGATACGGCTGAAATGATCACCCGTATCCGCAGTGCCTAACGCTCAACTAGACGCGCCTGAATTCACGTACCGCGCGATCGGGCGCAACTGGACCACCCTCATTGTCACTTTATCAGTGTGGGTGGTTCTGGCCTTTCTATTGCTAAGGGTCGAAATGGCACCTTGGTTGGCGATAATCGTATTCTTATTCACCCTACCCGCCGTCTATGACCTTATCAGTGCTCGCGCCTCTGGGATTAAAGTCAACGGCGATCAAATCGCATGGTATGCGGGGAAACGTGACAACAGCGTAGCCGCACACCTGATCGATCACATTAAGCTAGACACAAGGTTGGACCTGTCCGTGCGCTGTACACTAGTCCTATCATCAGGACAAAAGGTCAAAGTCCCGTTTGAGGCCTGCTCCAACCACCGCGCGCTGGAAACACAGCTCCACGCGCATGGCTATACTACACGGCGACAACACTTCGGGTTCGTCTAAACTAGGGCCGTGTACGGGGGCGCAGGTCATCCAATGGTGCACAATATTGCTGTTTCTTTAGCCAATTCGCCATATCCGCACGTTTTGACGGCGAACGCATAGGGCCCCAATCCGCACTGACACCACGCCAACGCTTGTCCTTTGCATGGACCACACCGTCACGGTTCACAGTGAATGCCATTATGCGCACCGCACAGCTAAGATTGGCGGCCCCGTTCTTCAGCTCTTCGCCCGTACCTACGTTACACTTATACCCACGTGCCGTGGCGGGAAGGATTTGCAGCAGACCATACCATTTGCCACCGCCCCCCACAGCCTTGGGTTTGTAGGTGCTTTCAAATTTTGCCAACGCAGACATGAACCCTAACCAAAAAGCACGGCGATCTGCATCACTTGCCTCTGGATAATGTGGACACCAAGTTTCGATGTCACGCGGCACGATATCGACCAGCGCCTTACCGTGGGTCTTTAGGGCAGACAGCGCCGCACGGTTCCACAACAAATGATCCGGTTGATGGGTCCAACGGGTGTTCGGCATGTTTTCTTCGCGTGTTGGCGCACGAAAGGCTTCTGTTTGTTGTGCAAATGTCGGGGCTTCTGCCAAAAAACTGGCTGAAAAGATCAGTGATAAAATACCATTACGCATAACGCCTATTAT
>DLQI01000064.1 GCA_002478745.1 Rhodobacteraceae bacterium UBA7436
GAGTTGCAGCAATTGACGGACGCTGTGGAGGTCGATTTATATCATGCGCGCTTGACTAACGAGACTGTTGTTAACGCCAAAAGCCTTGCTAAAATGGAAGAAGAGTTGCCAAGAGCTGCGGGCCTACTCCCTGAGTATTTGGGACTGAATGCGATTGCTTATGCTTGTACTTCGGGTGCTACGATCATTGGCGAAGATCGCGTTAAGGCGATTTTGAAAGAAAGTCATCCAGATATTCCATCAAGTAACCCTTTGACCGCTGCCAAGGCGGCGCTCAAGGCATTGGGCGTTGAACGCCTGGGATTGCTAACACCCTACACACCAGATGTAACAGAAGCGATGCAGCAGCGTTTTGGGGAGGCCGGTATCGCTGTCACAGTTGTTGGATCATTCTATGAGGAGAACGACATATTGGTGGGGCAGATTGATCCAAAGTCGATTTTGAAGGCGGCAATTGCACTTGGGAAATCTGAGCTATGTGATGGCATCTTCATTTCCTGTACCAGCCTTCGAGCTGCCGGAATTATTGATGAGGCCGAAGCAGAACTTGGAAAACCCGTTACAGCCAGCAATCATGCGCTTGCATGGCATCTCCTGCGACTGGTTGGAATTGATGATAAGCTTGCAGGTTTAGGTAGGCTGTTTAATATCTGAGCGTGGAGGAATTGCAGCCAATGCAAGTGAATGAGCAAAACCTGATAAACGATCTATCTGCGATGGTCCGCATTCCTAGCGTGAACACGTTCGGCAATGCTGATCCAAAGCGTCCTGCCGAAGAGGAAATGGCGCTGTTTTTCGAAACGCGAATGAAGGAAATTGGGTTAGATGTGTCCTCTGCCCATGTTGCTGATGGTCGCCGCAATGTTTGGGGCCGCCTCAGAGGGACAGGTAATGGGCCAACTATCATGCTTGCAGGCCACTTGGATACGGTCGGTGTACCCGGATATGAAAACCCGTTTGAGCCCACAATTTTGGACGGGTGCATTCACGGACGCGGCTCGTGTGACATGAAAGCAGGCTTAGCCGTCTATCTGGAAGTGGCACGTATACTTGTTGCCAACGACGCGCCGCTCAACGGGGATGTGATTATTGCAGGCGTCGTAGATGAAGAAGACGCGATGATCGGCTCCAAAGACTTTGGCGAAAACGGGCCGCACATTGATTGCGCTATTGTTGCCGAACCTAGCAAGTTGGCAATCAGTACAGCCCATCGTGGACAAATCTGCCTTTTCATACGAACTTACGGTAAATCCACACATTCAAGCGTTCCCCAGAATGGGATCAACGCGATTTACCATATGTCAGCCGTCATTGACGCTTTGCAAGCCTACGCAAACACGCTGTCAACGCGCAACCCCGACCCACTATGCGGCAGACCCACATTCAGTATCGGTGCCATCAAAGGTGGCGAAGGCGCATCGTCAGTTCCTGATTTTTGCGAGATCGAAGTCGACCGTCGTACTATTCCGGGCGAAACCTACGACAGTGTCAGTTCTGAACTTACAGAGGTATTGGAGCAACTTGCGGCAACCATACCCAATTTCACCTATGAAATTTCGGCACCAAGTCTGAATTGCCCATCCCTCAAAACAGACATGTCATCGCCAATCGTTCAGGCAATATCCACAGCTGTTAAACGGGTCACTGGCCAAGACGCTGAATACATGACTTTTCCCGGTTCAACGGATGCGCCCAATTTTGGGTGTCCCACCGTTATATGTGGTGCCGGTGATCTGGCGCAATGCCACTCAATTAACGAGTACGTCCCAATTTCAGAAATCAGGTCAGCCGCTCTTATTTATCTGGAAACGATATTGTTGATGCAAAACCAACCGACATTAAAGTGAGCTAAAAATGGACTGGCGTACGAAACTTCTTGACCCAAACCCGCGTGCGCGCAGGGACTATAAGTCTCTAGCGACGCCAGTATATCGTGGCTCAACCGTCCTCTTTGATGATCAATCGTCGGTGAAGGACAGCTGGGATCAAGCCGAAAATGGCTATTCTTATGGGTTGTATGGAACACCAACAGCGCTCGAATTGGCCGCGCGGATCGCTGAGATTGAAGGGGCGCATCGCACCTTAATTGTACCCGGCGGGCAGGCGGCGATCGCGCTGGTGTATTTCGCATATTGTACAACTGGCAGTCACGCCTTGGTCCCTTATTCGGCCTACGGCCCCAACAAGGAAATGGCCGAAGGTATTCTGCGCGGCTTGGGTATCGAAGTCGAAGCCTACGATCCCATGATTGGGGCAGGAATATCTGAGTTCATTAGGCCAAACACAGCATTGATATGGTGCGAAAGCCCTGGGTCCGTGACAATGGAAGTTCAGGACGTACCTGCGATTGTGAAAGCAGCGCATAACAAGGACGTGGCCGTGGCGTTAGACAATACCTATGCCGCTGGTGTCATGTTCGATGCCTTTGGCTACGGCGTTGATGTAAGTATTCAAGCACTGACCAAATATGTGGGCGGGCATAGCGACCTGTTGTTGGGATCGGTATCCGTTCGTGATGCGCCCGCTTTTGAACAGATGGGGCCAATTTACCGTCAACTGGGACTTGCGGTTTCACCCGATGATTGCAGCCTTGCGCTTCGTGGTTTGCAAACACTGGCTTTGCGGTTGGAGCAGCTTGAAAAGTCAACTTTGCAAGTGGCGCATTGGCTTGCTGATCACCCTAAAATACAGGCTGTGTTTCACCCGGCACTTGCCTCTTGCCCAGGGCATGACGTCTGGAAACGTGATTTTACGGGATCAACAAGCGTCTTTTCTATCTGGTTCACAGATGATGTTTCCCCCACGCAGGTTGAAGCAGTCATCGATAGCTTGGAATTGTTTCAGATCGGGTTGAGCTGGGGAGGCGTCAACAGCCTCGCCATTGTGTATCCAGATGTTGAAAGACCGGGGCAGGATTACGCAGGGCGATTGGTGCGTTTGAATGTCGGTTTAGAACATACAGACGACTTGATCTGTGATTTGAAGAACGCGTTACAAGCCCATCTTTAGCTGGTCAGACACCTCATAGGTGAATCACGACAACCAATCTCGACTAAATGGAGACTCTTTGGCGTTGAACACCTGATTGCTTAACGCCCCTGCCTCCGACGAATGCGTTAAGGCTCAGGTATCTTTGTCATCGCTACATGATGTGAATTTGAGCTGCGACCAATGCTTGTCGCTCACAAAGGATCGACGCTTATCAATATAAATAGCGAACCTATTTAGAGAATGGATAATTACTAAAATTGGATCAATGATTGCAATCA
>DLQI01000115.1 GCA_002478745.1 Rhodobacteraceae bacterium UBA7436
TTGCATTGCGCGATGCAAACAATCGCGTTCTTGCGCAAAGTCAGTATGCAACACGCACACAGCCCCCCTTTGCCGCGTCATCGATGGATGGTTACGCCGTCAAGTGCGCTGAGGTCGAAGATGACTGCATGTTCAAAGTTATCGGTGAATCTGCTGCGGGTCATGGATGGGATGGAACCGTGGGTGCTGGCCAAGCCGTGCGTATTTTTACAGGTGCGCCAGTCCCTAGAGGCGCTGATTTTGTCGTTATCCAAGAAGATGTAACCGTGCGCGGCAATCTGATCACTTTGGGTCGTGACATCGGCCCAAAGGACAACATCCGCCCAGCAGGTGTGGATTTCCTAAAAGGGGATCCAATGACGGCCCCTCGCACACTACAGCCTGCCGACATTGCGCTACTCGCATCCATGAATATCGCACAGGTTCCTGTCTATCGCCGTCCCATCGTTGCGTTGATATCAACTGGGGATGAATTGGTCATGCCCGGGCAAACACCTGAACCCGATCAAATCATCGCGTCCAACACATTTGGCCTTGCTGCGATGCTGGAAAACTTAGGCGCGCATCCTCGAATTTTGCCCATTGCCCGCGACAACGAATCCTCCCTGCGCACTGCGTTTGATTTGGCCAAAGGTGCCGATTTGGTGATCACAATCGGTGGCGCATCGGTGGGCGATCACGATCTGGTGGCACCCGTTGCCGCAGAGTTGGGGATGGAACAGTCATTTTATAAAGTGGCCATGCGCCCGGGCAAACCGCTGATGGCGGGAAAGCTTGGTGATATGGCCATGGTTGGTCTGCCTGGCAATCCGGTGTCTGCGATGGTCTGCGGCACCGTCTTTATCGCGCCCATGATCCGCGCCATGGTTGGCCTTGGCCAAAGCGCAAGTCCGCAGCGAAGTGTAGCCCTATCCGCCCCAATCGGCGCGAATGGTCCACGCGAACACTATATGCGCGGGTTTGCAGGCGCGAATGGTGTGCACAGTGCGGATCAACAAGACAGCTCGCTTTTAAGCGTTCTGTCCCAATCTAATGTCTTGATTGTACGTCCCCCCAATGATCCCGCTCGTAACATTGGCGAGTGTATCAACGTGATGGACATATAAGGAACAGTTGACACAAAACAGGAACATGAGTAGAACAAACCCAAACCAACTGGGCTGAGGGCTACACATGCTGACTAAAAAACAACTGGATTTGCTGTCATTTATTCACAACCGCGTTCAACGCGATGGTGTGCCGCCGAGCTTTGATGAAATGAAAGAAGCGTTGGACCTGCGGTCTAAATCCGGCATCCACCGCCTGATTACAGCCCTTGAGGAGCGCGGGTTTATTCGCCGTCTTGCGCACCGTGCCCGTGCGATTGAGATTGTTAAACTCCCTGATAGCATGGCCTCTCAAGCAAGTGGATTTAAACCACGTGTTATTGATGGCGATCGTCCAGATAGTCCGCCCCCTGCTTCTGCGCTGCCGGTTGAAGCTGTTCATGCAGTCAATTTGCCAGTGATGGGTCAAATCGCTGCTGGTGTTCCGATTGAGGCGATCAACCAGTTGTCACACTCAGTCGCCGTTCCAGGCCAAATGTTATCCGGCGCTGGCAACCATTACGCCCTTGAGGTCAAGGGTGACTCGATGATTGATGCCGGTATCAACAGCGGTGACGTTGTTGTTATTCGTGAGACATCTGTGGCTGATAACGGCGACATCGTTGTTGCCTTGGTCGAAGACCACGAAGCAACACTGAAACGCTATATCAAGCGTGGCAATTCGATCTCGTTAGAAGCCGCCAATCCGGCCTATCCACCACGCGTATTCACCGACGACAAGGTTAAGGTTCAGGGTCGCTTGGTTGGTTTAATCCGCACCTACTGAACGATACTATTACTTAAGAATTGGGCGGGTCTTTTGATCCGCCTTTTTTGATGGTTGCTTGCTGGGCCACGCGGACCAAATGCGGTCGCCACTGATGTCTCTGGCCGTGATGAAAACAGCTTCATCTCCCTGCAGGTACAGGCCAATTGACCCACTGTTGCGCAACGTTTTCGGATCGTGAACCGTACAGTTGCCGAAGTCGCGTTGGGTCTCAACACTTGCAATGACGATCTGATCCGATTGACATCGGTCAAACTCAAACACCGCCTTTTTCCCGATCAAATGTACAAATTCATACGCCCCTACTTGGGCAACCTTCATGCGCTTCATGCCTGTTCCCCACAATGAGGCCGCGACCGATTGCAAAGATGGATCACCGTCATTTTCCAACCAATTTCGCGCAACAAACCCTGCCCCCTTTTCCTTGCTAAGAGCGCGCCCTTGATCGGTCATGACCCCCAACAATGATCCGTTTTCAGCAATCAACACCAGCGGTCGGTCATCGCTCGCCCAAATAATGAAACTAGCGGCCATCATAATTGGACCAAAATTGCGCAACCGCCCTTGCCACAGGATCAACCAAAGCGCACCAATTGAAAGCATCGGCAGGACAAGTGGTGAAGGCCCCGCGACATATCCCTTTGCCCCCTCAAAATCCGCAACATACCCCGCCACCAGCAGTATCCATCGCAAACCAAATCCCATTGCCCATAACCCAACCTCTTCCAATCCAAAGGGGGCTAGGATGGCGGCCAAAACAGCGGAAGGTATAATGACCAATCCCATCAATGGAACGCTCAGCAAATTTGCCACCAATCCATAGTGCGCAACTGTATTGAAATGCGCGGCCCCTATTGGTGCAGTGGTAAGGCCAGCAACGCCCGATGAAATCACCAGCACGACAAAAGGTTGCGCCCATTTGGGGCCAACCTGAACAGCACCGTCCCGCATCCATCCAAAGACAGCGACCAATCCTGTGGTCGCAGCAAAGGACATTTGAAATCCAGGGCCAAGCAGCGCTTCAGGGCGCAACACCAACACGATAGTCGCAGCGATTGCCACCGCGCGAAGGCTGATGGCCCGTCGGTTCAACATGATAGCTATCAAAGCGACAGCCACCATAATGAAAGCCCGCTCGGTGGCCACGTTCCCGCCAGACAAAGCTAAATAAGCGGCCGCAATCAACAAAGCACCACCAGCGGCAATTTTGCGTGCCGCTATTCTAGGGCCCAGATATGGCAGGAAGATCAAAAACAAACGAAGAGATGCAAACACAAAACCGCTCAGTAATCCCATGTGCAAACCTGAAATTGCCAAAAGGTGGGCCGTATTGCTGGCTCTTAAATCACTCAATGCCTCTTGGCTCATTCCACTGCGATCACCTGTTGTAACAGCTGCCGCGAAACCACCGACGTCCCCTGTTATAACCTCCCGTACGCGCGCAGAAATTGTCATGCGGATTTGAAACACCCATAGTTTCCAATCTTCCGCCGCAACAGCCAAACCAATCAGTGGAACGCGTGTATACCCAACGGCACCCAACTGACCGAACCACGCATGGCGCTGAAAATCAAAGCCACCGGGTTCGACTGGTCCACTCGGAGGTGAAAGATGCCCAGTGGTCATCACGCGCATTCCTGGCAAAGGTCGGATCCCTTGCGCAGCTTTCTTATGTAGCGAAATGCGTACCTTTTGCGGTGTGCGTGATGGCGACACACGTTCAAGGCGTACTTGATCAAGGGTAATGCGCACCGCATCTGAGGCGCTGCGATCCATACCAATAATACGTCCCTCAATTGCACCATAATACCGCCAGCCCAAGACTGGGGCCTCTAAGGAGTGCGTGCGCCATGCCGCTATTGTAAACCCGATACCGACTAAACAAATCCCGATAAAGATTGGGGATAAGACTTCGCCAAATCGTTTGGCCAACAACAGGCCCGTTCCCCCAAAACTGCCCGCTCCAACGTACAGTGGCGTAACCGGTTCAAACCTTAGGGAGAAATAGATACCAATTCCCGCAGCTATGCAGACTGGTACCCAACCAAACATATGCCCACGTTGCCCAAGCATAGCTGTTACCACACGGTCGATGCCGCTCATGCTTGCCCCCGCTTTGCGCACTAGATAGATAGTGGCAAAACTCTATGACCCTCGTGGTTACTGAAAGGTAAATTCCCCATGCCCGTTGAAACTTCCAAACCTGTCGTCACCCGTTTTGCCCCTTCACCAACGGGGTATTTGCACATCGGCGGGGCGCGAACGGCTCTTTTCAACTGGCTTTATGCCCGCGGGCGTGGCGGTAAGTTCCTTTTGCGGATCGAAGATACGGATCGCGCACGCTCTACACCCGAAGCGACCCAAGCAATCTTGCAAGGCATGGCATGGCTTGGCTTGGATCATGATGGCTATGTCATCAGCCAGTTTGACGGTGCAGATCGCCATGCAGCGGTTGCACATGAATTACTAGCCGCAGGCAAAGCATACAAATGCTATTCAACCCAAGACGAAATTCAGGCGTTCCGGGATTCGGCAAAAGCTGAAGGCAAAAGCACCCTATTCCACAGCCCATGGCGCGACGCAGCGCCAGAAGATCAACCAGATACCCCCTACGTTGTCCGCATCAAAGCGCCCCAAGAGGGCACCACGGTCATCAAGGATGAAGTCCAAGGCGATGTTACCATTCGCAACGATCAGTTGGATGACATGGTGTTGCTGCGCTCAGACGGCACGCCCGTGTATATGTTGGCTGTGGTTGTCGACGATCACGACATGGGCGTAACCCACGTTATTCGCGGTGATGACCACCTTAACAATGCGGCGCGCCAAATGACTATATACAACGCGATGGGTTGGGACGTTCCTGTTTGGGCACACATTCCGCTTATTTTTGGCGGCGACGGCAAAAAACTATCAAAACGCCACGGCGCGACCGGTGCAGAAGAATATCAGGTGATGGGCTATCCTGCTGCGGGCATGCGCAACTACCTGACGCGTCTGGGTTGGAGCCACGGGGATGACGAGTTCTTTACTGATGCTCAGGCCAAGGAGTGGTTTGACCTTAAGGGAATCGGCAAGAGCCCTGCCCGTTTCGATTTCAAAAAGCTTGAAAGCCTTTGTGGTCAGCATATCGCACAAACAGATGACGCCGCGTTGGTAAAAGAAATTACCGCCTTTTTGGACGCATCTGACCAACCCGTTTTGTCGGACGCTCAGTCGAATGGACTGCTAAATGGCATGTATTGCCTTAAGGAACGCGCAAAAACCTTTCCTGATTTGCTCGAAAAGGCGATTTTTGTCCTATCAAAGCGTCCAATCGTTCCCGACGAAAAAGCTGCAAAAAATCTCGACTCAGTATCCCATGGTATACTGAGTGAATTGACGCCGCTTTTAAGTACTGTTAGTTGGGACCGAGATAGCCTTGAGGCTGCCCTAAATGCCTTTTGCGAGGCTAAGGGCACTAAGTTTGGTAAGCTGGCTGGGCCTTTACGGGCAGCCCTTGCAGGACGTGCGGTAACGCCCTCGGTTTTTGACATGATGTTAGTCTTGGGACAGGAAGAATCCTTGGCCCGCTTGACGCAAGCCGCTGTTGATACAGCGGCTACATAAACGACTGTTTCAAGGTTAACCGCTTTGTAATGGTCGTAACGATAACGATACGCATGACGGGCACCCGCCAAAAACGGGCGAACCTGACAAATCGACGGGAGAATCCTGTCGTAGACATAATGAAGGGGATCACATGGCTGATACAAAAAAATCCGCAACGCTGAGCATTGATGGTAAGGAGTACGACCTACCGATCTTCTCACCGACAGCTGGTCCAGATGTACTAGATATCCGCAAGCTTTACGCTCAAGCTGGCGTTTTTACTTATGATCCGGGTTTCACCTCAACTGCGTCTTGCGACAGCACGATTACGTTTATTGATGGTGACGAGGGTGAGCTATTACACCGTGGCTATCCAATTGATCAGTTGGCTGGTAAATCGCATTACCTCGAGGTTTGCTATTTGCTGTTGTACGGCAACTTGCCGTCCCCGACAGAATTGGAAGATTTTGAAACACGCGTAACAAACCATACAATGCTACACGAACAAATGATGTATTTGTTCCGTGGCTTCCGCCGCGATGCCCACCCGATGGCCATCATGACCGGCGTTGTTGGTGCGATGTCTGCATTCTACCACGACTCCACTGACATCACTGATCCATGGCAGCGCGAAGTTGCGTCTGTTCGTATGATCGCCAAAATGCCAACTATTGCTGCGATGGCATACAAATACACGATTGGGCAGCCATTCGTATATCCACGCAACGATTTGGATTACGCCTCTAACTTCTTGCGCATGTGCTTTGCAGTGCCTGCTGAAGATTACGAAGTTAACCCAATCTTGGCCCGCGCAATGGACCGCATCTTTACGCTTCACGCAGACCACGAACAAAACGCGTCTACATCTACTGTACGTTTGGCGTCTTCTTCAGGTGCAAACCCGTTTGCATGTATCGCTGCTGGTATCGCATGTCTTTGGGGCCCTGCCCACGGCGGCGCGAACCAAGCATGCCTAGAAATGTTGAACGAAATCGGTACACCAGACCGTATTCCTGAATTCATCGCCCGTGCAAAAGACAAGAACGATCCGTTCCGTCTGATGGGCTTTGGTCACCGCGTTTACAAAAACCATGACCCACGCGCGACTGTGATGAAAGAATCCGCTGACGAGGTTCTGGAACTGCTCGGCGTCGAAAACAACCCGATCCTTCAGGTTGCCAAAGAATTGGAAAAAGCAGCACTTGCCGATCCATACTTTGCTGAAAAGAAATTGTTCCCGAACGTCGATTTCTATTCCGGCATCATCCTAGAAGCGATGGGTTTCCCAACGTCTATGTTCACTCCGATCTTTGCCCTGTCTCGTACAGTAGGTTGGATTTCACAGTGGAAAGAGATGATTGCAGACCCACAAAACAAAATTGGTCGCCCGCGTCAGCTTTATCTTGGCGAAACCGTTCGAGATTATGTCGACATCGAAAATCGATAGATCACCAATACTATCTAAAGAGTTATTTTACGGCTTCATCCGCGAGGATGAAGCCGTTTTTCATTGCAAATACAAACACTAAAGAGACGACCTTCCTCCTAACTGTCTGAGTTGACCCAAACAGCGGTGCCGCTATCTGTTACAGGCGCGCGGCCGTTACGTTTATGAGGAGGGATAAGACTATGATTGAATTAGCTATACTATCCTTGCTTGGTCTTGGATTCCTCACTGGACCATTCCCTCTAGAAATGTTGATGGGCAACATCGGTTTGGCCGAAGAAGACGAAAACGAAGACGCTGACATCCAAACAATTACGGATGACATGCAGCAAACGGGCAGCGCTAGCGCAAACGATATTGAAACACACAGCGGTCACGACCGGATATTTGGCCGCTCAGGCGAAGACCTGATCACAAGCGGCGCAGGGAACGACGCTGTTTTTGCAGGTGATGACGCTGATATTGTGTTTGGCCAAGAAGGTAATGATTTCTTGCGCGGCGGCGCGGGTGAAGATCTGCTTGTTGCTGGTACGGGTTCTGACACACTGTACGGCGATGCAGGCGACGACATCTTGTTTGGCGCAGACATCCTGAATGAAATGGAAGTGGCGGAATCTACCCGATCTGGGGAGCTTCCTTCGTTCCTATTGACTTCAGCCTACGAGGTTGGCCAAGCGGATACGCTGGATGGCGGTGTGGGCTCTGACACACTCGTCGCTGGGTCGAACGATGTTGTTCACACTGGCCTTGGCAATGATGTGGTAACGACCGGCTATTGGATGGAAGACGGCGAAACCGCTCACGTCACTGATTTTGACCGAAACGAAGATGTCTTGGCCTACCTATACGATGGCGAAAACGAGGTGCCCAAAGTCGAATTCATCAACGGTCCAAATGACGATGCACAGTTGATCATCGATGGCTCTGCTGTTCTGACCGTCGAAGGTGTTGATTATACCCAACTCACGCCTGACCACGTGTTCTTAACACCGCGTGAAGTGATGGCCGATCCCCCCAACTCAATGATCAAAACAGGCACAGATGAAGCCAATTTGATTGAACTGGGTGATGGAAACGACAAAGCATTTGGTCGAGACGGTAACGACCGCCTATTTGGTGGTCTTGGCAATGACTCACTTTATGGTTCAAACGACGACGACTTAGTCATTGGTCAGGCCGGTGATGACTTCCTACGCGGCGGCAACGACGACGACATCATCATCGGAGGTAGCGGAAACGACTATATCCATGGTGATACGGGACAAGACATTTTGATAGGTGCCAATTTACCGGATGAAGAACAGTGGGTTGAAGCCAGAACAACAGGTGACATCCCAACGCTGACCGTGACCACCGACTCAGAACAGGGTGATGTGGACACTATATTTGGCGGCTACGGCGAGGATACGATCTACGCTGGCGCAAACGACATCATAGACACAGGTGAAGGTGCGGACACCCTTGTGACTGGCGTCTGGATGGATGGCTTGGCTGCAGCAACTGTTGTGGACTTTGATCCGGCAGAAGACGTCCTTGTCTATCAATATGATCCATCGGCACCAACGCCCGTCATTACGTTCGAAAACGGCCCAGACGATAACGCCCAAATGATGGTCGATGATCATGCTACGCTTGTTATAGAAAACGTCGACTTCACCACTCTTGATACAGACAACGTCTTCCTAATGCCGTTTGCCTAATTTGGCGCGCGATTAGGCCCCCTCACACCATTGACGCAGGTCAAAACACACGCATAACATCTGCTTGGTAATTTGGTGTTAGGGTTTGGTGTGTTTTTTACAGTGGCTGTATCGCTGTCTGCGTTGCTAACCCTGTATGGACTCTATCAACTTGTCTTTGGTGGGTATCTCGCAAAACCTGCCATCCCAAAAGCGCAAACAAACACAACGCGCCATGGAATGGAATCAGTCGAATTTTCAACGCCTCCGCCGACGGTGATTCACAATTTCGACCCTAGTGAAGACCTCATTGCACTCGTAGCTGTAGACCAATCAGAAACAATAGTGACTGTAGAGGAAGATGGTAAAGACGCTGTGATTTTTATCGGCAATTCCGCGCTGGCATGCGTGATTGGGGCGGCTAAAACATTGACGCCAGAGCATGTAACCTTCATCTTTAGTGAAGTTGTCGACATTTTAAATGCCGATACCCAAAGCTAAAAAAACAATACCAAACAAGGCAACCACCAATTAGCCACTGCGAACGACACATCTGGTATGATACCCAACGAACAGTGGGATGCCCTTTTGCGCGCGCCAATCATCGACACTGAGTGTGCACTTTTCGAAGACCCTGAAACGGCACAGGAACGCATTGTTGTGATTTATAACGCTCGAAATGCGCCACCCGTGGTCACTATCGATGTCAACAGCAACCAATCATTGGTGACACTCAAAGCAGATGGCGCACCTTTAGCAGTTATGTCGTGCCATTCTACCGAAGTACCGTCTGCGGAAGACGTTGTGCTTGTCGCCCGCCACGCTCCTCAAAACGCTTAACGGCCCTCAAATTGTGCCGGACGTTTTTCAACAAATGCCATGACACCTTCTTTGAAATCACGCGTGCGGCCACAGTCACCTTGTTCCGATGCCTCAAGCGAAAGCTGGTCTTCCAACGTGTTGTCCCATGATCCACGGATCGTGCGTTTTACGGATCCAAATGCAGCGGTTGGCCCGTTTGCCAAATATGCAGCGCGTGATTTCCAATGATCCACAAATGTATCATCTGAAACGGCCTCCCAGATCATGCCCCAATCGTCCGCTTGGCGGGCTGTGATCTTGTCCGCAAATAGCGCGGCACCCATTGCTTTGGCTGTCCCCATTGAACGTGGCATCGTGTACGTGCCACCCGCGTCAGGCAATAGGCCGATACGCGCAAATGCTTGCAAAAAGTATGCACTCTCAGTTGCGATCACCACATCAAACGCCAACGCAAGGTTTGCACCCGCGCCTGCTGCTGCACCGTTAACGGCCGCAATTGTTGGTACAGGGCAATCATAGATCGCCCGAAGCATCGGTTCGTATTCGTCGCGCAGGGTTTGCTCTAGATCAAAGCTGTTGCCTGAATTGTCACCCAGGTCCTGACCCGAACAAAACGCACGCCCTGCCCCAGTTAAGACAACACAGCGCGCTGTGCGCCCACCCTCTTTGACCGCATGTTGAATTTCTGCCCGCATCTGGGTCGACATCGCGTTCATCACATCAGGACGATCCAAGGTGATGACGGCAATGTTGTCGTTCAGTTCAAATTTGATCGTCTGGTAATCCATGGCATCTTGTCCTTTTGACTGGCTTAGCCGAAGCATATCAAACGCGTTGCAGTGGGAAAGCAGAACCGCACGTCAATCTTTGAAATCATTATCTAATATCTGAGCCAAGCGCGTCTTTTCCGCATCGCTCAGGCCAGTATCATCCCTGGTAGATCCCGTGGCACGCCCACGCAGGTAAATGATCCCCATTCCACCGGCAAGCAGTAGCATCAACGGGCCAGACGCCCACAAAAGCAACGTGGAGCCATTCGCACGCGGTTGCAGTAGTACATATTCACCGTAGCGATCAACGATGAAATCCACCGCCGCTTCGTCACTGTCCCCAGCAACCAAACGTTCGCGCAACAGAATACGCAAATCACGCGCCAAAGATGCGTGGCTTTCGTCAATGCTTTCGTTCTGACACACTAGACAGCGCAGCCCCTTGGACAGATCACGCGCACGTGCCTCCAGTGCGGGATCAGCTAAAATCTCGTCTGGCTCAACTGCCCACATTGGCGTGGCGATCAACATCCAAAGGAAAACAAAACGTTTCATTCTGCTGGCACCGCTTTGGCGTTTGTTTTACGCGCCCCTGCGGCCACGCGGAAACGCCGATCTGAGAGGCTAAAGCACCCACCAAGTGCCATGAACGCACATCCAATCCAAATCCAGTTGGTCAATGGTTTCACATAGGTCCGCACAGCCCAACCGCCTGCATCCTGCTCATCCCCGATCACAACATAGACGTCACGGGCCAAATTATAGTCGATGGCTGCCTCTGTCGTTGGCATCTGGGCCACAGGATAAATCCGCTTTTCGGGACGCATCTCTGACAAAACACGCCCATCTTTGGACAATGTGATATCCGCGATCGTTGCCAAATAGTTCGGCCCCTCAGAATCCGCGACCCCATTCAGCGTGATCGTATAGGCCCCTACATCATAGGGCTGGCCGATTTGGGCCACACGAATATCCTCGTACTGCCAAGACGTAATGCCTGCGACGCCCAGCATGGTAATCCCAAGACCGGAATGCGACAGCATCTTGCCCCAATCTGCACGTGGCAAACGCAACAAACGGCCCCAACGACCACCCCCGCGCCCGGTACGCGATGCCAGATCGATGATGGCGCCCATGACAACCCACGCAGCTAAGAAAACGCCAATCGGTCCCAATATGGATCGACCTGTCTGCATAACCCAAACCAATCCCGCAATCGCAAGCGCCAGAACAAACGCATAACGCAGCGGATAAAACGCGCGCTTAATCTCGGCGCGCTTCCACGGCATCATCGCGCCCACTGGCAAAACCAATCCCAGAACCAACATAAACGGCGTGAAGGCCATGTTGAAGAACGGTGGGCCCACCGACAATTTGCGGTCAAAGAACATCTCAGCCACCAAGGGCCACATCGTGCCGACGAAAACCACGAAACAGCTGACGGCAAGAAGGATGTTGTTTGTCAGCAATGCGCTTTCACGGCTGACCAATCCAAAGACGCCCTTTGCTTCCATCGTGCCCGCACGCAGCGCAAACAGGATCAACGCACCGCCAGTGAAAAAGCCAAGGATCATTAGGATGAACACACCCCGCTCGGGGTCATTGGCAAAGGCGTGCACAGAAGTCAGCAAACCCGAACGCACGATAAACGTGCCAATCAATGAAAAGCCAAAGGCCAAGATCGCCAGCAAAATTGTCCAAGATTTCAAGCTTTCACGCTTTTCGACCACAATGGCAGAATGCAGCAAAGCAGCAGACAGCAACCACGGCATAAAGGATGCGTTTTCTACAGGATCCCAGAACCAGAACCCACCCCAGCCAAGTTCATAATAGGCCCACCATGACCCAAGCGCGATGCCGATGGTCAGGAAAATCCACGCCGCAAGCGTCCACGGACGGACCCAACGTCCCCACGCCGCATCCACACGCCCCTCGATCAATGCAGCAACGGCAAAGCTGAATGCCATGCTTAGACCCACATAGCCCAAGTACAAAAATGGCGGGTGAAACGCCAAACCAGGGTCCTGCAACAAAGGGTTCAAATCCTGCCCATCAAAGGGTGGAACGGCAAGACGCGTAAACGGGTTTGAGGTAAACAGAATAAACGCAAAAAATGCGACGCCAATCGCGCCTTGAACTGACAAGACGCGAGCCCGCAAGCTGGGTGGCAGATTGGTTCCAAACCACGCAGCCGTAGCGCCGAACAGGGATACAATCAGGACCCACAGCAACATTGACCCCTCATGGTTACCCCATGTGCCACTGATTTTATACAGCATTGGTTTGGCAGAGTGGCTGTTCTGAACAACCAGCAACAGACTGAAATCAGACGATATAAACGCCCACATCAATGCCCCGAATGCAAAGGCCGTTAACATGAATTGGGCCGACGCGGCAGGTTCTGCAACGGCCATCCATGACCGCCAACCCTTGTGGGCGCCGACCAATGGAACAAAGGTCTGAACGATCGCAACCATAAAGGCTAAAATCAGGGCAAAGTGTCCAAGTTCGGTGATCATCAATGGCATCCATTTTGAAAAGCTATGCCAACTATAGGCCTTGCCCCAAACCACGCCAATGATATTCGCGCACAACTGCGGTTCACATTGTCGCGGGTCAATGGTTGCGTTTGCGCCATGCCTCAAGTGCCGCATTGGCATCTGGTGCAATTGAGGCCAAAGACATGCGCACATCTGAGCCACTGTCGGCCACACCAACGCTTTCTGCGCGTAGCTCTTTCAATGCTTTGATATTGTGCATCACTTGGGGGACATGCGCCATAGTTCCCACAATTTCACGCTGAAACTTCTGGCTTTTCACCTGATGCCGTGCCCCAAAATAGAATGAGACGATAACTCCCAACAACCACCACATCGGTTCAGGTACCAGTGCAATCCCTTGCATTCGCTGCGAAAACCACAAGGGATCGATCATGGCCGCCACGAACAATCCAAGTGTCCCAAGGGCAAATGCAGGACGCGGCAAGCGGTTCACCCCATCCATAAAGCAATCAAACCAACCCGGGCGAGGGATCGCAAACTCCTGACCATATTCACGCATGGCCTGCATTTGAACCTGCGCGCCGCGCTGTGATCCTGCCTCGGCGTTCTCACGAAAGACTTCTACAGTGTCGCGGACCATGTTGCCGCCACCGCCAAACATCAACTGAAACATTCGTTCGATCATGCCCATGACGCGACCCTCTTTTTAAACTGTGACTGTGAAAGATGGTATTTGGGCGCGATGAACTCTTCGGCGCGCCGGATCCACCCGCCCTTTTTACCTGCACGCGTACGCGCGTATTTACGGCTGGCAGGACGGCGATCCGCAAGGCGCAGGTAATAATTGCGCCGCGCAATGCCATATGCGTCGATCAAATAGCCACCCGCAGTTTCGAACGCGGCCTGCACCGCGGCAATGGATTGAGGGCCAAGGGCGCCATCAACAACAACTTCAATCCCCATATCAATTAGCAAGCGTTGGAGTATGCGAACCGCGTTGCTGCCTGCGTTCACATACATATCAAAGGCTGTCGCCTGCAAAGGCTGCGGTAATCGCAAGATCAGCGGCCCCTCAAAATAATGTTTGATGAAAATATCGACGGCTTGTGCACGGCTCAGCATCTGCACATCGTGTCTGTCCACATCCCCGTCATGATCAAGATCCAAACCAAGACGCCGCATGGTGTGAATGGTCACGCCAAAATTGGTGGCCCCACCCGGATCGTCAGGGTCATTCACATAGCCGCCTTCGCGGTCCACAATCTGTTGGGCAATCTGTCGTACCGTTTGCATCACCTTATCCTTTGGCCATTTCTGACCAGGTGAAGATGATTAAATCAGGTTAATTTCCGGTAGCTGCAGCGTACGTTAGCTGCCTTCAGGCTCAACATAGACGCCCTGTGCCTTGAGGGCGTCTATAACCTCCGTTGGCATATAGTTCTCGTCATGTTTTGCAAGTATTTCAGTAGCTTCAAAGACACCGTTGATCAAACGACCGGTACCCACCATGCCCTGATTTTCCTCAAACAGGTCGGGCAAAACACCCGAATAGATAGCAGGAATAGACGCACCACCATCCGTCACGACGAACTGAATTGTCTCGCCCTGACCACGCACAAGGCTGCCAACCTCGACCAACCCACCGATGCGAAACACCTCGGATGAGCTGGGCGGGTCTTCGACCACTTGAGTCGGAGAGCGAAAGAAATTGATGCCATCGCGCAAGGCATAGCCAATCAAAACAGTCGAAAGGACCAAGGCAACAGCCATGATCGCAATCACTTGAATACGGCGTTGTTTCTTAAGCGATTTCATTACAATTCCTAAGGTATCAGGGGAACAACGGGGCCATCATCAGCCCTGTTGTCTCTGGGATACCTAGCATCAGATTGGCATTTTGCAACGCCTGCCCACTGCTTCCCTTGGTCAAATTATCGAGTGCTCCGATCACAATCGCGCGTCCTTCGATCCGATCAGCAACCACACCGATGTGGCAAAAGTTTGAGCCCCGAATATGACGCGTGCTTGGGGTTTCACCCATTGGCAACACTTCGATGAACGGTTCATCCGCGTAAGCCGCAACCATCGTGTCATAGATCACTTGCGCATCGCCCTTAACATAGGTCGTCGCCAGAATGCCGCGGTTTGCAGGAACAAGATGAGGGGTGAATTGGATTTTCACATCACGCCCTGCCAAGGCGCTGAATTCTTGATCAAATTCACCCAAATGGCGGTGCGTACTGCCAACGGCGTAGGCGTGATAGCCCTCTGACAACTCAGCGTGCAAAAGGTTTTCTTTCAACGCGCGACCTGCGCCAGACACCGCACATTTAAGGTCCAGAATGATCTCGTCCAGATCAATAACCCCTGCAGCAATCAGCGGGCGCAGCACGAATTGGCCCGTCGCCGCATTGCAGCCGGTTCCAGCTACCAAACGCGCCGTCTTAATCTCTTCACGGTAAAATTCGCTTAGGCCGTAAACCGCCTCGCCCTGCATCTCAACAGCGCCGTGTGGATTGCCATACCACGCCGCGTAGGCTTCAGGATCACGCAGACGGAAGTCAGCGCTAAGATCAACGATCTTAAGGGATTTCGGCAGGTCACGAATGACCTCTTGACTGGTTTTATGCGGCAATGCGCAAAAACACAGATCAATGCCAGACCAATCAATCTCATCGAACTTAACCATGTCCGGAAGGTCCAGATGACGCAGATGTGGAAAGACGGAAGCAAGGGTTTTTCCAGCTTTAGAATATGCCCCTAACGCCTTGATTTCCATAGAAGGATGCTCAGAAATTAGGCGGATAAGCTCGGCACCCGTGTAGCCACTGGCACCCAAAATTGCGATAGAATAAGTCATGTTTTTCTCGATATATTGGTAAAGATCACGCTGCAGTAAAGGTGATCTGTCGTCGCAAGAATTGGGTAGCACGATTGCTGACTTGTTTGGGATCGCCCGTGGTCAGGTAAGCTGGTTCGCCACTGCCGGTTTTGTCACCGTGACGTGTCAGGTAATCTGCCAAGCTTTCGCCTACCAAATTGGCCTGCGAGAAAACCTTTACATCCGCACCAAGCGCTTCCTGGAAGACATCCAACATCAATGGGTAATGAGTGCAGCCCAAGATGGCCGCCTGTGGCTTTGGCATTTTACGCTTCAACGCATCAACATGTGAACGCGCCATCGCTTCGGCCAGAATGAAATCACCGTCTTCAATCGCATCCACAACACCGCCGCAGGCCTGCGCCTCAACATCCACACCAATCGCGCGGAACGCCAATTCGCGTTGAAACGCACGGCTAGACACAGTTGCAGGGGTTGCAAACAACGCAACATGTTTCACATCAACTTCGCGCGGTGGTGAATTGTCGCCCCAATCACGCTCTGTCAGGGCCTCGATCAACGGAACAAACACACCCAAGACGCGCTTGCCCTCAGGGATCCACCCTTCTTGCATACGGCGCAGGGCAGCAGCAGAGGCCGTATTGCAGGCCAAAATCACAAGGTCACAGCCCGCATCAAACAGACGCTGCACAGCCTTGCAGGTAAGATCGTAAATATCATCCGCCGTGCGCACGCCGTAAGGTGCATGCTCGCTGTCCGCCAGATAGATAAAGTCAACGTCGGGAAGACGCCTTTGCGCGGCCTCAAGTACAGTTAACCCACCTAAACCACTATCAAAAATACCAACTGCCATGCGTCATCAGGCGCGATGCCTGTCCTCAAATTCATATCCAAGATCAAATGATTTGATCGGATTTGGGTTCAGCTCATACGTGGCTTTGCGCAGGAAATCCATCATCTGTTTGGAATCCTTTGCAATCGGGTCCAGCACATCACGCTCAATCGGTTCCCCGATCACGACCCGCACTGGTGTGTCCACACGTTTCTTAAACTCCTTGATCAATAGCCCAAGGCGCAATGTCGAGTGCAAATGGCTAGCCATCTGAAACAGGCGACTGGTGTGGCCGTCAAAATAGATAGGCACCACTGTGGCATTTGATTTGGCAATCATGCGCGCGGTAAAGCTGCGCCACATCGGGTCCATTGGGCGACCAAAGGGACGTTCGGCCGTGCTAACTGTGCCACCCGGAAACACGCCAATTGCGCCGCCCTGCCCGAGGTAATCCAATGCCGTCTTGCGTGTCGCAATGTTGGTTTGAACCCCTTCACGCGTCTCATCAAAGGAGATCGGCAAAACAATGCGGTTCAGATCCTCTGCCTTGCGAAATACGCTGTTGGCCAAAATGCGAAAATCTCCACGGGCTTGAGACAGGATATGACCCATCATCAACCCGTCCAAGATACCATAAGGGTGATTGGCGATCAGAATAACGGGTCCCTTGCTGGGAATATTGGACAACGCACCGCCAACGATATCAAGGCTCAGACCATAGCGATCGACCATCACCTGCCAAAAATCACGCCCCAGCGCGACTTCATCTTCATAGCCTTTTGCCCGCTTGATCAGGCGCAATCGGCCCGTCGTGTTTTCCAGCAACCGCACCACTGTTCGACCACTGCGCGTTTTAACGGAATGCGCATAACTTATCTCGCGGGCAATTTCGCGTGTGTTCAATGACATTGTTGGCCTCTTCCTCCACTGCTTTTGATAGGGCAATTAATCCCTCAAATCAGCGATGCCCAGTGTTTATGACACGAACGTAACCAATATAAAGCGATCTTGATTATTCTGCCGCTTTGTTCAGCGTTTCAGCACCCATTCGAATGGCAATTAACAACTCTTCACGCCGTTTGGCCGCCTCACCCTCGTTCTTTAGCTTCACAGGACCAAACCCACGGATTTGCAGCGGCAGTTCTGCTAAGGCGACAATTGCATCGCGGTTTTGATCATTCAAAACCCTCAACACAGTTTTCATATCCGTCTCATATTGCGTGATCAGCGCGCGTTCCATCTTTCGTTCAGCGGTGTAGCCAAACACATCAAATGGCGTGCCGCGCAGCACCTTCAGCTTTGCCAACAGGCGCAGCGGACGTTCAAGCCACGGCCCAAATTCGCGCTTAATCGGTCGCCCATTCGGCCCCATCTTGGACAGGATGGGTGGGGCCAGATTAAAGGTCATCTTAAAGTCGCCGTCAAATTCTGCCCGCGCTTTGCTACGGGTATCAAGAAGCAGGCGCGCCACTTCGTATTCATCTTTGTAAGACAACAGCTTATGGTATCCGCTTACCGCAGCCATGCGCACCGCGTCATCAGAAATACCGTCCAAAAATTTACGATACCGTTTGGCCAATCGTTTGCCTTGATACCCAACCAATTGCGCGGCACGGAAATCGATCTTTTCCGCCATGCTGGTTGGCAGTGAAACCACCTTTGGGGCCAAAATGGCAGTCGCATCCTTTGGAAACAGCACAGCCCAACGCCCAATTTCAAAAGCGCGCAGGTTGCGGTCCACAGCAGTACCATTCAGCGTAATCGCTTGGACAATCGCGTCTTGTGAAAGGGGCACAAAACCACGCTGCCAAGCCGCGCCGAAGATCATCATGTTTGAGAAAATTGAATCCCCCAACAATGCTTTGGCAAGATCAGAGGCGTCAAACAACGACACGTCGTCACGCAAACGGGCCTCTAACGCTAGGGTCATCCGCTGCGTTGGCAATCTAAACTCTGTGTCGCGGGTGAAATCGCCCGTGATGATTTCATGCGAGTTCACAACAGCGCCTGTGCGCCCCGTCTGGGTCAATCCCAGCGTTTTTGCACCCGCCGACACAACCAGATCACCACCAATCAACACGTCACATTCGCCTGTCGCCACGCGAATGGCCGAAATATCATGTGGATCATTGGCAAGGCGGCAATGGATATGCACCGCACCACCCTTTTGGGCCAGCCCCGCCATTTCCATCATTCCAGCGCCTTTGCCATCGATATGCGCCGCTTGGGCCATAACAGCGCCAATCGTCACAACACCTGTGCCACCAACGCCCGTGATGACAACGTTCCAAGTGCCATCGATCACTGGCAGTTTGGGCATCGGCAGGTCGGGCAAGGTCAGCTCAGTCGTCGCCTCTTTGCGCACGACAGCCCCTTCAAGGGATACAAAAGATGGGCAGAACCCATTCACACAAGAGAAATCCTTGTTACAGCTGGATTGATCAATCGCACGTTTGCGGCCCAGTTCTGTCTCTTTGGGCACCAAAGACACGCAGTTGGATTGCACACCACAGTCACCACAGCCCTCGCAAACATCCGTGTTGATAAACATACGTTTATCCGGATCAGGGAAGGTTCCACGCTTGCGGCGCCGCCGTTTCTCAGCAGCGCAGGTTTGGATGTATACAATCGCGCTGACACCTTGAACTTTTGCGAATTTCTCCTGAACCGTTTGCAAAGCAGCCCGCTCATGGATTTCGATGCCTTTCGGGAAAGCGTCAAAATCTACGTCTTCTTTATCGTCATAAACCACAGCCAGATTGGCAACGCCCATCGCCTTCAACTCTGCTACGATTTGCGCCGCAGGCAAACCACCGTCATGGTTTTGGCCACCTGTCATCGCAACCGCATCATTATACAGGATTTTGTAGGTGATATTGGTATCGTTCGCCAACGCCGCCCGTATCGCCATAACGCCAGAGTGGTTGTACGTGCCGTCCCCCAAATTCTGGAAAACATGGTCGCGGGTCGAAAACGGTGCTTCGCCTATCCAATTGGCACCTTCGCCGCCCATATGCGTGAAACCAAGCGTCTCGCGGTCCATCCATTGGACCATAAAGTGACAGCCTATCCCTGCATAAGCACGCGATCCCTCAGGCACTTTGGTCGATGAATTATGCGGACAGCCGGAACAGAAATACGGCAAACGGGCCGCTATTTCCTCTGCGTTGTCAGAACGGCGCGCCTCGTCCATAGCGGCCAGTCCCGCCATAACACCTTCGGTATTGCGCCCTTCCTCGACCAAAATCTGGCCCAACTTTTCAGCGATTTCAACCGGATCAAGCGCCCAAGCGGCCCCAAACAGCACTTTACCATCTTTCGTCCCGCCATAAACACGGCGGCCCCGAAGATCATCAAACAAGGCTTCCTTTATCTGGACCTCGATCAACTTGCGTTTTTCTTCAATCACGATGATCAAATCCAGATCATCGGCCCAAGCATTAAAGCCGCGCATATCCAGCGGCCATGTTTGGCCCACCTTATAGGTGGTGATGCCCAGGCGTTCGGCCTCTGCCTCATCGATGTTCAACAAAGACATTGCATGGATCAGATCAAGCCAGTTTTTGCCAGCAGCGACAAAACCAATCTTGGCCTTTTCAGTGCCCCAAACCCGTTTGTCCATCTTATTGGCATGGCTGAACGCCTCGGCGGCATGACGTTTATAGTCGATAAGGCGGGCCTCTTGATCGATCCGATCATCGACCAGACGTATATTTAGACCACCCTCAGGCATTTCAAATTCTGGGGTCACAAAGGACAATCGATGCGGATCACCATCTACAACAGATGTCACTTCAACCGTGTCTTTCATCGTCTTCAGGCCTACCCAGACACCCGCAAAACGCGACAGCGCCCAACCATACAACCCGTAATCCATCACCTCTTGCACACCCGCAGGGCTGACAATCGGCATACAAGCATCGACCATCGCAAATTCAGATTGGTGCAAAACGGTTGAGGACTCACCTGTATGGTCATCCCCCATCGCCATCAGCACACCACCCGCAGGCGACGTTCCTGCCATATTGGCGTGACGCATCACATCTCCAGAACGATCCACGCCGGGGCCTTTGCCGTACCACAGACCAAATACACCATCGTACTTGCCCTCGCCGCGCAGTTCAGCCTGTTGCGCCCCCCAATGCGCCGTTGCGGCTAAATCCTCGTTGATGCCCGCCTGAAAGGTAATTTCATGTTCTGCCAGTGGGTTAAGGGCCCGTTCCATCTGCGTATCTACCGCCCCCAAAGGCGATCCACGGTATCCTGTCACCAATCCAGCCGTGTTGAGGCCAGCCGCAACATCGCGCGCCTTTTGCATCATGGGCATACGGACTAAAGCCTGCGTGCCATTCAGTAAAACAGGGCTTTTCTCCAGATCATAACGGTCATTCAATGATATCTTTTGCGTGCTCATCAGGGCCTCCCCAGCGTTGATCAGTCGTGCAGTTTCTTTGACGGTAGGTCACAAAAGCTGACCTGTATAGATATTTTTACCGTTGAGTGAAAAAATCCTGATCCAGCAGTATCAGTTCACGCAAATTCGCCTATAATAGAGAAAACAATTATAATGCAGTGTCAGTCACTCAGGGGTATTCGCAATGGATTGGGATAAACTAAGAATTTTTCACGCCGTTGCAGATGCAGGCAGCCTGACACATGCTGGTGACAAACTTCATTTGTCCCAGTCAGCGGTCAGCCGACAGGTCCGCGCACTTGAAGAATCCTTGAACGCAACGCTGTTCCACCGTCATGCCCGTGGTCTTATCCTCACAGAACAAGGCGAGTTGTTGTTTGACGCAACCGTGGCAATGTCCAAACGCCTTGATGCCGCAGCCGCGCGTATTCGCGACAGTGAAGAAGAAGTGTTTGGTGACCTGCGGGTGACAACCACCACTGGATTCGGCACCCTGTTCTTAGCCCCGCGCCTGCCCAAACTCTACGAAAAATACCCTGACCTGCGCGTCGACCTAATGCTTGAGGAACGCGTTTTGGACCTTCCAATGCGCGAAGCTGATGTGGCCATCCGCATGAAAGAACCATCACAAGCGGACCTAATTAGAAAACGTCTAATGAGTGTTCGTATGCGCGCATACGCGACAAAGAATTACCTCAAAGACCACCCCTTCCCCGATCTGCCAGAAGATCTTCATAACCACCGTTTGATCTGTCAGAATACAGATTCAGCACAGGTTGGTGCCAGCGTCACTTTGGTTCAAGAACTGATGACTCATAATGTGAGGTCAACTTTGACAGTGAACAACTACTTTGGTGTGCTTCAGGGCGTTCTCAACAACTTGGGAATCGGTATCCTTCCAGATTATGTCACCGAAGATTTTCCCGACCTTGTGCGCGTGTTGCCAGAGATTGAGTCGGCTGAAGTTCCTGTGTTTTTGGCCTATCCAGAGGAGTTAAGGCACTCCAAGCGTATTTCCGCCTTCCGCGACTTCGTTCAGGAAGAAATCATCATATTCCGTAAGCACCTAAGAAATAACGAAAATACCTAGGTATGCACTGCATGCATATCGGGTTTTCACCCCATGTGGCACATTGCACATTGATTGGGCGGTTTGGGAACACTATCCCAAGTGGCGAAGGTGGCGGGTACTTCCCTGTACCCCGCCTTCACCTCCCTGTTGGACTTGGCCGAGCTTTGCGCTCGGCCTTTTTTTTCGGCTTTTTTTGAGCGGGGTTTTGATACCCCTGACGACCTCAATTTAGTCCAAAATATACAACCGCGATTTGATGTAACCAGATTTCTGAATTTTCCGGTATTGGGAATTAAGCGGCTGAACTTTTAAACCTAACTCAAAAGTTAATGTACCCTGACAAATCTTAATGCATCTGCGGTCTTAACAACTGATGAATACGTACAAACCTGCCAAAACGTACAGTTTCCGCTCAGAAATGTACATTCTGGCCGATAAAGCCTGTTTGCCCGTCTTTTTCACTGAGGTTAAATGTACAGATTGGCGGTCAAACTGTACGTTTGAGCCAAAAACAGGCTCCGAATGCCCCGTTCACACCTTGATCCCAATGTTTCGTGTAACGCCCCTTTCCCCCATCCGCATCAGCCTGTATGACAACCCCAATCTTTGTAAATTCGAGGGAATTAGGCACATGACAGAGCCTGCGATCACACCAGATCTTATCGCCAAACACGGGCTAAGCCCTGATGAATACGAGCGTATTCTTGAGATTGTAGGACGCGAGCCAACCTTCACTGAGCTTGGTATTTTCTCAGCTATGTGGAACGAGCACTGTTCTTACAAGTCCTCCAAAATCTGGCTAAAGACACTGCCAACAACTGGTCCACAGGTTATCTGCGGCCCTGGCGAAAACGCTGGTGTTGTTGATATTGGTGACGGTCAAGCTGTTGTTTTCAAAATGGAAAGTCACAACCACCCGTCCTACATTGAACCGTACCAAGGTGCCGCAACTGGCGTTGGTGGCATTCTGCGCGATGTATTTACAATGGGTGCGCGTCCTATCGCATCAATGAACTCCTTGTCGTTCGGTGAACCATCACATCACAAAACAAAACAGCTGGTGAACGGCGTGGTCGCAGGTGTTGGCGGATACGGCAACTGCTTTGGCGTGCCATGTGTTGGCGGCGAAGTGCGCTTTGACCCAGCTTACAACGGCAACTGCCTTGTAAACGCGTTTGCAGCTGGATTAGCGGACGCTGACAAAATCTTTTATTCAGCAGCTTCTGGTATTGGTATGCCTGTTGTTTATCTTGGCGCGAAAACGGGCCGCGACGGCGTTGGCGGCGCAACAATGGCATCAGCGGAATTCGATGATACTATTGAAGAAAAACGTCCTACCGTTCAGGTTGGTGACCCTTTCACTGAAAAACGCCTGATGGAAGCCACGCTAGAGCTAATGCAAACTGGTGCGGTTATTTCGATTCAGGATATGGGGGCCGCTGGCCTCACATGTTCCGCGGTTGAAATGGGCGACAAGGGCGGATTGGGCGTGCGTCTGCACCTCGAAAACGTGCCCGTCCGTGAAGAGCACATGACCGCTTACGAGATGATGCTTTCTGAGTCCCAAGAGCGAATGTTGATGGTTCTAAAGCCGGAACTTGAAGCAGAAGCCAAAGCAGTCTTCGACAAGTGGGATCTAGATTTCGCTATCGTTGGTGAAACCATCGCTGAAGACCGTTTTCACATCGTGCACAACGGTGAGACCAAAGCGGACTTGCCACTGAAAACCCTTGCTGGCACGGCACCTGAATATGACCGCCCATGGGTACCAACACCCACCGCTGAACCACTTGCTGACGTTCCAGGCATTGACCCAATCGATGGCCTTCGCGCTTTGATCTCCAGCCCAAATTATGCGGCGAAACAATGGGTTTATGAGCAATATGATACCATGGTTATGGCAGATAGCGCCCGCACACCAGGCATTGGTTCTGGTATCGTGCGTATCCACGGCACAGACAAAGCATTGGCGTTCACCTCAGACGTGACACCGCGCTACGTCAAAGCCAATCCAGTTGAGGGTGGCAAACAAGCCGTTGCCGAAGCCTATCGCAACCTCTGCGCTGTTGGTGCGACCCCATTGGCAACGACGGACAACATGAACTTTGGCAACCCAGAAAAGCCAGAAATCATGGGCCAATTCGTTGGCGCGATCCAAGGAATTTCAGCAGCTGTTACCGCGTTGGACATGCCAATCGTTTCGGGCAACGTGTCCCTTTACAATGAAACCGACGGTACTGGTATTTTGCCAACGCCAACAATCGGGGCCGTTGGGCTGATCAAACACGTTGATGATATCATCGGCAACGAAGTCCGTGATGGTCATGTTGCGCTTGTCTTAGGTGACACGACAGGCCACCTAGGCCAGTCCGCATTGCTTGCCGAAGTGTTCAGCCGCGTTGAGGGCGACGCCCCAGCTGTGGATCTTGATGCCGAAGCCAAACACGGCCAGTTCATTCGTGACAACCGCGAGATGATCACAGCCTGTACTGACCTTAGCGATGGTGGTCTTGCACTGGCTGCATTCGAACTAGCCGAAGCTTCTAACGTTGGTGTTTGGCTAGACAGTGACGATACCCCAACATTGTTTGGTGAAGACCAAGCACGTTATTTGATCGCCTGTAACTTTGATCAGGCAGAAGGTTTAATGTTGGCAGCTGCACAAGCTGGCGTGCCTTTGCACTCTGTCGGTAAGTTCACTGGCGACACTGTTTGGATGGGCAATTGCAGCGCGCCCTTGTCAGAACTGTCTGAAGTGTTCCGCAGCAGCTTTGCTGCCGCAGTCGCCTAAACAACATTTTAAAACGTAGATGCCGGCCGGATGATCGGCATCTACGACCCTCACGTTTCAGCTGTTAACCCGTTCATTAAACGTGCCTTTTCCCCTACATCGTCAGGTCGTGAGATTACAGCGGCCAGTTCCTCAAGTGAAGCAATCGAATGCGCTGCGCGGAAACTATCCACATGGGGCAACATCACTTTGATGCCTAGGGCTTTTGCAGAGAACTCATCCCATCGCAGCAACGGGTTCAGCCAAATCAAACGTTTTGAACTGAGGTGAAGACGTTGCATCTGTTTGGCTAACACGTCCGTATCCGCACGTTCTAACCCGTCGGTTATCAAAAGCACGACAGAGCCCTGCCCCATGACGCGCCGCGACCAATCGCGATTGAAATCCTCAAGGCACTCACCGATCCGTGTGCCACCTTCCCAATCTTGCGCCTCAGCCCCAGCGGCTGACAATGCAGCGTCCACGTCACGTTGGTGCAAATGTCGCGTTATATTCGTGAGACGCGTTCCAAAGGTGAAGGCATGCACTTTGGCCCACCCCGCACCCTTTGCGTTGCTCACAGCGTGAAGGAAATGCAGCACAGCACGTGAATATTGGCTCATAGACCCCGAGATATCACAAAGGACAACCAAATTGGGCCAACGATGACGCGGTGTTTTGTACATCACCTTGTGTAGCTCACCTCCTTTTCGCATAGCAGCACGCAGGGTTTTAGCTGCATCTACCCTACCGCGTTGCGATGATTGCGTGCGCCGTGACATCATCGGTTCAACGGGCAGTTTTATCCGCGCCAGCATGCGTTTGGCTTGGGCCATCTCTGCCGTGCTCATTTGTTCGAAATCAAGTGAACGCAGCCTTTCCTCAGCACTGATAGTCAACGATGCATCAATCTCAATCTCGCTGTCTTCGCGTTCTTTCTCTGGCTGGTCGACTGGGGCTTCGGCACCGTCAAGCAACGCCTCAGCCGCACGTTTTTCGGCCGCTTGCGCATTGCGTTCTTCTTGAACCCCACGAATGGCTGGCAACATCGCCGCCATCATATGCTCAAGATATTGGGGATCGCGCCAATACAATCGAAAGACCTGCGCATATACGACGCGGTGTTCGGGACGGTTGACGAAAGATGCATGTAACGTCCAATAAAAGTCCTGTTTGTTCGTAAATCCCGCAATTTGAACTGCGCGGACTGCATCGATGACCCGCCCCGGGCCAATCGGCAGCCCAGCACGACGCAATGCGCGGGCAAAATGCGTTATATTACCCGCTAATTTAGGGTTTTCAGGCAGTTCAAGTGGGATATGTTCAACCATATAAGAGCGCCTTGAGGGGTTAGCCCCAGCCTCCTGAAATGGCTATTTTTGGGCCCATCACTGCGATTGCTCTAAGGACGCTTTGGCCTGATCCAATATCCGCTTCGCTTCAGATCCATGCAATTTTGAAATATCATCTTGGTACTTCAGGATAGCCCCCAATGTGTCTGCGATGGCTTCTGGACTTAACGCGATCACATCTAGCGCCAACAAACATTTTGCCCAATCAATCGTCTCTGCGACGCCTGGTTTTTTGAATAGGTCTTCTGTCCTAAGGTGCTGAACAAAAGCGACTATTTCTCGGCTTAAAGTTCCCGCAGCTTCTGGTGCCTGCGCCGTTAGAATTTCCATTTCCCGTTCGAAATTTGGATAATCGACCCAATGATAAAGACAACGCCGCTTGAGGGCATCATGAACTTCGCGGGTGCGGTTAGATGTTACAATAACAATGGGCGGTTCTGGTGCCTTGATCGTCCCAAGTTCTGGGATTGTCACCTGAAAATCACTAAGTGCCTCAAGTAAGAAGGCCTCGAATGGCTCATCGGTACGGTCAAGTTCATCGATCAAAAGCACGGGCGCGCCATTTTCGTCAGGACGCATCGCTTGCAGTAACGGACGCTCAATCAAGAATTCATCGCTAAACAACTCTGCCTGAAGCGCTACTCGGTCCGTGCCCCCTGACGCCTCCGCGGTACGGATGGCAACCATTTGAGCAGGGAAATTCCATTCATAGACGGCCGTCGCGGCGTCCAATCCTTCATAACATTGTAACCGAATAAGTCGTTTGCCCATACTCGCGGCCAACGCTTTCGCGATTTCAGTTTTGCCAACGCCGGCCTCGCCTTCCAAGAAAAGCGGCCGACCCAGCTTCAGGGAAAGGAAAACAACCGTGCCTAGCGCGCGGCTACAGATGTATCCCTGTTCTGCAAGCATGGATTGGACTGCATCGATAGATGAAATGTTATTCATTGGCGGTCTCCCTACGTTCTATTGGTGCATTGCCTGACGCATCGGTCAACCCTAGAACCCAAATTATGCGGTCAATTCATTCTGCCAACGAAGCCAACGAGGTCGCGCCCGAATTACAACCTCAGACAGAAAAATCACCCCAGAGGGGAAAATTCCTGTAAAAAAGCCCTTTTCGCCCCCCAAAAGGCCGACAATTGGACCATATCCTACAAAATTTTGTCATATTGTAGGGGTATCCCTAATCCAGA
>DLQI01000006.1 GCA_002478745.1 Rhodobacteraceae bacterium UBA7436
GTTGTTTCACAGCCCCTCATATGTGTTTTTTCGAAATGTCGATCAGGTGCCCGCGGATAGGGGTCCGCTTGGGGCGATGTATAAATCAATCACGCCAATGCGCAGTGTTGCTGTGGACCCTAAGTTTGTGAAACTGGGCTCTCCTGTGTGGTTGGAAAAAGATGGCAAAAACCCAATACGCCGATTGATGACAGCCCAAGATACAGGGTCGGCGATCAAGGGTGCCCAGCGTGCTGACGTGTTTGTTGGAACAGGAGACGAGGCGGGACGCGTAGCAGGGCGCTTACGTGATCCTGGCCGGATGATGGTTCTTATGCCAATTCAACGCGCCTATGCGCTGTTGCCGGAGGACACCTGATGGGTCGGAAGTTAAGGCCTGAGGAGGTTGAGCTATGGAAGCAAGTTACTGACCGAACAGAACGGTTAGAGCAGGGACGTAAGCCTGTCGACTTTGATGCCATGTTGAATATGGAACCACAGATCTTGCCGATGCCGAAACGGCGCAAGTTGATCGACACATTGGTTAAGCCATCAGGCCCCAAAGTAGGTCAGAAATCCAAATCGTTGACCCGAGTTGATCGTGTTGCACCAATTGCAGAGCAAGTCCGCAATGCAAAGATCACGATGGATCGCAAAGCCTTTGATCAGATGAAGCGTGGCAAGCTCAAACCAGAAGGGCGCTTGGACTTACACGGTTTGACGTTGGATCGTGCACACCCACTTTTGACGCAGTTCATCCTCTCGGCCTATGGCAACGGGAAGCGTCTGGTTCTGGTGATCACGGGTAAAGGTAAATCACGTGATGACGGTGGGCCGATCCCTGTGCGTTTTGGCGTTTTGCGCCATCAGGTCCCTCAGTGGTTGGCTTTGGCACCTTTGTCCTCAGCAGTGTTACAAGTGACCCAAGCCCACGATCGTCACGGTGGTGGGGGTGCCTACTACGTATATCTGCGCAAACCCCGTTAGGCTTTGAGGCTGGGTGCGTACTTGCGGACGCCAATCCACAAGACAATTGTCGCCAATGCGAAATATCCTGCGATCCAATAGAATTGGGTCTCAAGTCCCATACCATAATCGATCATTACGCCAGTAATCCCAGGCCCGATTGCTGAGCCAAGCACCATGACAGCAGTGGCAAGTGCCTTGATCGATCCGATGAATTTGGTGCCATAGAATTCAGCCCAGAAAGCGCCGGGTAAAGTTGCACCTGCACCTGCTGTTATACCCAACATGATAAAGCCAAGGGTGATCATAAGCGTGCTCTGCGCGAGTGCAAAAATTATAAAGGCTGCGATCATGGGCACTTGGATGAATGGCAACAGATGCGGTGTTCCAATTTTATCTAATCCCCAACCAGACAGCAGCATCGCACCAACGGAAACCGCTGTATAAAGTGGGAATTGTGCGACTAATGCGATGTGCGTGATTTGCTTCAATTCAGCAAAGTGGACCTGATGAAAAAAGAACGCGGTGTTGAAAGCAGAAGGTCCAAGGACCGTCGGAACCATGCACCAGAACAACGGATGGCGCAGTGCTTCAAATCGTTTCCAATATCGCCCTTCCATACCCAATGATGGGTTTTCGTTTGCCATTGATTGTGGCGTGCGCTCCTTGCGCAGCAACCTTTGTAAAATAGGGATACCTGCAACTGCAATTACAGCAGCCACGACCCATAATAAGCGCCAGTCCATGACGCCCAACAGCATAACAAAAATAATAGGTAAAACGGCCTGGCCTGCGGAAAAACCAAGGGCAGAAACTGAAAGCGCACGACCACGTGCTGCAGAAAACCATCGGGCCATTGCAACGACAGCAATGTGGCTGGTCATGCCCTGCCCGAAAAGGCGAAGCGCAAAGATCACTAGAGGTAGTAATACGGCAAATGGGTTAAAGGCCATGAACAAACAAGCTAGTGCAAGCAGCAACAAAACAGCGGGGCCCAGTGTGCGAACGCGAAACTTATCCGTTAGACCACCGGCCCATACCATCACAATAGCGGACGCAGTTGTTCCCAACGCATATATGCCGCCCCATGCACCGTGGCTTAGGCCAAATTCAGACTGAATTTCCGCAGCAAAGATGGATATGAAAAACGTTTGCCCAAAAGACGACAGTAACGTTAAAAGCGCACCCGCCGCCAACCAAGGGGCGTTCTTAAATAGAAATGTATCGCGCATGAACTGACCTTAAGGTTGGGATTGGAACAGCCCTATCCCAGCAATCTGGCCCTGACTAGAGCACGTAGCGGCTTAGGTCTGTGGACTTGGTCAACTCGCCTAGGTTCTTTTCAACAAATGCAGCATCCACGACGACCTCATCACCTGCGCGATCAGGGGCGCCAAAGGACAGTTCCTCAAACACGCGTTCCATCACCGTATAAAGACGACGGGCGCCAATGTTCTCAACGCTTTGGTTCACGTCAGCTGCAATTTTTGCCAGCGCTTTGATGCCATCTTCTTCAAATGTTACGGTCACTTCTTCAGTTCCCATCAAGGCAGAATATTGAAGTGTAAGGGCATTCTCTGTTTCGGTTAAGATACGAACGAAATCGCTCTCTGTGAGTGGCTGCAATTCAACGCGGATCGGTAGGCGACCTTGAAGTTCAGGCAATAAATCCGATGGCTTGGCGATGTGAAAAGCGCCAGATGCAATGAACAGGATATGATCAGTTTTAACCGTGCCATGCTTGGTGCTGACATTGGTACCCTCGATAAGCGGCAACAGATCGCGCTGCACACCTTCACGGCTCACATCGCCACCACGGGCATCTGCGCGGGTGCAAACCTTGTCGATCTCGTCCAGAAATATGATGCCATTTTGCTCAACAGCTTCAAGGGCAGCGCGTGTGATGGTTTCGTCGTCCAGAAGTTTGTCGGCCTCTTCGCCAATCAGAACTTCGTAGCATTCTGAAACTTTTAATTTGCGGCGGGTGGTGCGCCCACCCATGGCTTTTCCAAACATTTCACCAAGGTTCATCATACCCATGTTTGATCCAGGTTGACCCGGGATTTCCATGGATGGAAAAGGGCTAGATGTGTCTGCGACCTCAAGTTCGATAACCGTGTCATCCAGAACGCCCGACTTTAGTTTTTTGCGGAACATGTCGCGTGTGCCTTCGCGGGCATCAGTGCCTGCGATTGCATCAATCACGCGGTCTTCGGCGGCTTGGTGTGCTTTGGCTTTTACATCGTCGCGCATGTGATCGCGCGTCATTGTGATCGCGCTTTCCATCAGGTCGCGGATGATCTGTTCAACGTCGCGACCAACGTAACCGACTTCAGTAAACTTCGTCGCTTCGACCTTTAGAAAGGGTGCTTTTGCCAGTTTGGCCAAACGACGGCTGATTTCCGTTTTACCTACGCCAGTGGGTCCAATCATTAGGATGTTTTTTGGATAGACTTCATCACGCAAGTCATCTGGCAACTGCTTGCGACGCCAGCGATTGCGCAATGCAACAGCAACAGCGCGTTTGGCGTCGTTCTGACCGATGATAAAGCGATCAAGTTCTGAAACAATTTCTCTGGGTGTAAGATCGGTCAAAGGGGCATCCTGCGTTGAAAGATTGTTAATTTATGTAAGCGCGGGTCATCGAAACACAACCAAGAACGCAAAACGATATGTCTAAGGCCTGTTATGGTAAAACTCGGTTGATCAAGACTTCGCCCTAATGGCCTCAACCGTCAGTTTACCGTTGGTATAAACACAGATATCAGCGGCAATCGCCATTGCATCACGCGCAATCTGTTCTGCGTTACGATCACTGTCCATTAATCCACGCGCTGCGGCCAAGGCAAAGTTACCACCGGACCCGATGGCTGCCACATTGTGTTCTGGCTCAAGGACATCACCAGCGCCGGTAATCACGAACAACTCGGTTCCATCCGTAACAATCAACATGGCTTCGAGCTTTTGCAAGTACTTGTCGGTGCGCCAGTCTTTGGCCAACTCAACAGAGGCCCGCGCCAATTGACCCGGTGTCGCTTCTAGTTTGGCCTCTAACCGTTCCAGCAGCGTAAACGCATCGGCGGTTGATCCCGCAAATCCAGCAACAACATCAAATCCACCTGGGGACAAGCGGCGCACTTTACGCGCAGTGCCTTTGATAACGGTTTGTCCCAATGACACTTGACCATCGCCTGCAATCACAACTTCACCGTCTTTTTTGACGCCGATGATTGTGGTTCCATGCCAACCGGGGAATTCGTTCGTAGCCATGATGTTTACTCCTATTGTGATAGTATATGAAAACTGTCAGCCT
>DLQI01000103.1:0-10044 GCA_002478745.1 Rhodobacteraceae bacterium UBA7436
CATGACGTTTCCTTTTGCATCTGGCGGTAATGGTAGTGGCCCTTCGCAGAGAAGCCCAGCGATTTATACAATCCGTTCGCAGCAATATTGGCAGTCGTACATAAAACCGCCAATTCTTGCACACCTTGTTCAGCCGCCCAAAATGCAGCTTGGCGCATCATCCAAACACCAACACCCTGCCTGCGTTGGTGTTCCAAAATCTCAACAGCATGAACCATGCAAACACCGTCACTGATTGCAGCAAACGCTGCACCAGCAGGCTGTTCATTCCAACGTGACAAAATTCCTGTTTTATTGACGGCACGTGCCATCACATCCAGCCGCGCAGGGCCTATCCCACCTTTGGCCCATATCTCCGCCATCACCGCCAACGGTTCCCAAACACAAAACGTTGTCACACGAGGGATCTCAATCCCCGTAAGCGCATCAACCGATATTGAGTACATAACAACCGGATCAACAATCTCATAACCATGAGATTCTAGCAACTGATCCAAGGTCTCATCGCCGTCACGGATCATGAACAATGGCGTCTGGCCTATATTCTGCATAGCGACCTCAGCCGCACGAATGTCCGTCTTTTGCACAGGACCCTCAGCAGTGGCGGCCGAAACACGTTTGCCGCCCCCCTGCCCATCGCGCAACGTCCATGGTCCCAGCCGCTTTATCGCAGCGGCGGGCCAAGTACCATCACAGATATCATAAAGCTGTTGTGCAGTGGCACTCATTCGGGAAACACGATGGCAAGCTTTGAGCGCGCCGCATCAACCTCAGCGCTGTCAGCACCACGTATCACTATGTTCGATCCAAACTTACCGTCTTTCTGGAAAGGGTAGCTGCCGATACCGAGCGCAGGGAATTCCTCAGCCAAATCGCCCAGTGGCCCCGCTATATCACCTTCACCACGGTTGATCGTGTATGTGCTGCTCAATAGTGGCGCGCCCCCCGTTAGGGTTGGCAATATCGTTGCCACCATCGCCTGAAACACCGCAGGGACACCTGCCATCACGTGAACGTTTTTCATAGTGAAGCCCGGTGCAATCGAAACGGGATTGTCGATCAAAGTCGCCCCATCCGGAATGCGGGCCATTCGCAACCGCGCCTCATTCAGTTCAGTACCTTTGCTGTCGTAATGGGCCTGCAACAACGCACGCGCGTCATCGCGTACATCGATCTTCACACCGAATGCCGCTGCGATGCAATCCGCCGTGATATCGTCATGCGTAGGGCCAATCCCACCAGAAGTCACAACCGTATCATAGGCCGCAGACAGTGCTTTTACCGCTGTAACGATGGCATCGGCGTCATCGCTGACCACCCGCACTTCACGCAGGTCTATCCCAGCAGCCGTTAACTCACCCGAAAGGTGATACATATTTGCGTCTCGTGTTCGACCCGAAAGGATTTCATCACCTATAACAAGCATCGCAGCAGTTGGGTTGGGCATATCAGCCTCCTTGAGGGTCCATTAAGACAAGTATAGTCCTGCATACATGCGCTTTCAAACTGATCTTATCCCCGCCCGCCTAATTCGTCGCTACAAGCGCTTCCTTGCGGATTGCATTTTGGAAGATGGGCGCGAAATAACAGCCCATTGCGCCAACCCCGGTTCGATGATGGGATTGGCAGATGAGGGCATGAAAGTATGGCTAGAGCCCAATGATGACCCAAAGCGAAAGCTGAATTTTGGCTGGCGTTTAATCGAACATGAGAATGGGCATTTTACAGGCGTCGACACCTCATTCCCTAACCGCGCCCTACGCGAAACGCTTGAACAACGACAAATTGCCGAACTTGCGGACTATGAAACCGTACGCCCAGAGGTGAAATACGGTGAAAACTCACGCATAGATTTTCTTCTGACCCAAGATGGATTGCCAGATTGCTATGTCGAAGTGAAATCAGTCACCCTGAGCCGCATTTCAGGGCAGGCAGAGTTTCCAGATAGCGTCACCAAGCGAGGCGCAAAACACTTGCTAGAACTGTCAAATATGGTGGCGCAAGGACATCGTGCTGTGATGCTTTATTTGGTTCAACGCACAGACTGTACCTCGTTCACTTTGGCATCTGACATCGATCCCGATTACCACGCAGCCTATCTAGCAGCGCGCGACGCAGGGGTTGAAACCCTATGCATTGGTACAAAAATAACCCCTCAGGAAATCCTGATCGACGCACCAATCACAATCAAGATATAGCCCTCTGGTCACCGCCCCTTGCACGGGGTAAATACGGTTAAAACCAATCCAATTATGGAGTGTTACCTTTGAACAGCACTGACCGCGGCCGGCAAACCAAAGACGGCATTCGCATTTATGATCCTTCTGACTCTGCGGGCATGATGGCCGCAGGCGCATTGGCATCCAAAATTTTGGACGACATTGCGGAACATGTTTTCCCCGGCCAAACCACTGCGGCGATTGATAAGTTGATCAACGATATGGTTGACGCTGCAGGCGCGAAGTCTGCAACAATTGGGTATCGTGGCTATCAGCACGCGTCCTGTATTTCGGTTAACCACGTGGTTTGCCACGGCATTCCAGGTGACAAAAAACTCAAGGACGGCGACATCGTAAATATCGACGTAACTGTCATTGTCGACGGTTGGTTCGGCGATACGTCACGGATGTATGTGGCTGGGAAACTTTCCCGCAAGGCAGAACGCCTGATCCAAATCACGCACGACTCCCTTATGCTAGGGATCGAAGCGGTTAAACCGGGGAATACCTTTGGTGACATCGGTCACGCCATTCAGTCCTATGTGGAAAGCCATCGTATGTCTGTTGTGCGCGACTTTTGTGGCCACGGCTTAGGGCGGGTTTTTCACGCTCCACCAAACGTTGTTCATTACGGCAAACCGGGGACCGGCCCAACACTTGAACCAGGTATGTTTTTTACGATTGAACCGATGGTGAACCTTGGCCGTCCTGAAACTAAGACACTGGCCGATGACTGGACCGCTGTCACACGCGACAAATCTTTGTCCGCCCAATTTGAGCATTCAATCGGTGTGACCGAAGATGGGTTCGAAATCTTCACGCTGTCAGCAGCGGGCAAGTACCACCCAACTTACTAAAAAATCAGGCGTTACCCACCAGTGTACTCTAACAAGGTCACGTGGGTATCGCCGTATTTGCGTTGGTCTTCCATCTCAAAACCAATGGGCGGCATCATCGGTGCTGCCTCTTCCCAAACGATCATAGCGCCTTGCGCCAACCACCCGCCAGCGGCAGCTGACCTCAGTGCCTTTTGGCCCATATCGCGACCATAGGGCGGATCGAGGAACACCAAATCGAACGGCGTTTCAGACCATGCTGGCAGCTTCGTCGCGTCTTGTTTGAATACACGTGTTTCATCAGTGGCACGTAACTTCGCGATATTTTCAGCAATCAACTTTTGCCCGACACGACCGTTTTCCACTAATAAGGCGTAATCCGAGCCACGCGACAACGCCTCGAAGGCAAGTGCACCCGTTCCCGCAAACAGGTCTAACACGCGGGCACTAGCGATCACGCCATGATGATTAAGCATGGAAAACAAACTTTCACGCACTCGATCAGATGTCGGACGCAGCTGCGCACCCGCATCGCCCTTGCCCACAGCCGCCAACGCAGTACTGCGCCATTTTCCTGCAATTATTCTCATGCTTTGAGTAGCGCCTTCATATCCGTCTCTGGATCAGCGATCACATTAGGCGATGGTGATTTACCTGCCTCGATCAGACGCTTGCCAATCATATACCCGCGTGGGTCATTTGCAGCATCAACCGCCAGAAGGGTCGCGCCTGCGTAATACCAAAATGAAACAGCATCACCCGTGCGGCGCGTGACAACACGGTCATAGCCCGTGTTCAGGCCCGCAATTTGCAATTTCACGTCATATTGATCCGACCAAAACCACGGTTTAGCAACATAGTCCTTTGCAGCGCCCATGATATTTTCTGCAACCACTTCGGCCTGATCAATCGCGTTTGGTACGCTTTCAAGACGAATACGTGTCTCGCGATAAGGAAAAGACGCACAATCACCCGCGGCCCAAATATGCGGATCAGAAGTGCGCCCGTGCGCATCCACTTTGATCCCGTTTTCGATGATCAGCTCAGCAGCAATGGCGAGGCCAGAAGCCGGAGCAATACCAACGCCAACAATCACGAAATCGACGTCTAATTCAGTGCCATCGGTCAAACGCGCACCTTCAACCGCATCTTCGCCAAGAAGACGATCAAGTCCAATACCTTCGCGCAGATCAACACCATGACTGCTGTGCAGTTTGCGGAAATAGTCGCTGGTTTCTGGGGCCGCAACGCGTTGCAAAATGCGTTCAGCCATCTCCACAAGCGTAACCTGTAAGCCAAGCTTGGAGGCAACAGATGCCGCCTCTAGTCCTATATATCCACCACCAACAATTAGTACTTTGGCACCTTCAACGAACTGTGCAGCCATCGCATCCACATCCGCCAAATCACGCACGACAAAAACACCATCCAGCGCTCCGCCAATACTGGCAGGCAGATGGTTTGGAGTCGAACCGGTGGTCAGAACCAAGTCATCATAGTTCAGTGTCTCATCACCAATCACGACGGTTTGTTCACTAGCATTGATCGCGTCCACACGTGTGGACATCCGCAGCTCAATGTTATTCTCAGAATAAAACGTTTCGGGTCGCAGGAACATACGCTCAAGTGCCATGTCACCCAACAGGTACGCCTTTGATAAAGGGGGCCGCTGATATGGCGGAACAGGTTCTTCGCCAATCAAAGTGATTTGACCTTCGAACCCAGAATTACGTAATTTTGCGACACAAGACGAACCCGCCTGTCCTGCGCCCACTACAACTACATGTCCCATTCCAACACTCCCTTGGCGATTTCACTGGTCACACCTACCACGAAACCTATATCCAGAATTCACACAGACGCAATTCCCTAGAGAGGTTCTACCAATGGCGATCAAGCAAGGCGATACACTTCCAGACGCAACTTTTGTTGAAATGACTGCGGATGGCCCAGCGCCGGTCCAACTGGCTGATAAAACAGCTGGACGTAAGATCGTCATTTTCGCAGTTCCCGGTGCGTTCACGCCAACGTGCCATTCGGCGCACGTCCCCAGCTTTATCCGCACCAAAGACCAGTTCGATGCCAAAGGCGTGGACGAGATCATTTGTGTTTCAGTCAACGACCCATTCGTCATGAAATCTTGGGGCGAAGCAACTGGCGCATCCGATGCTGGCATCACAATGTTGGGTGATGCAGAGAGCCTCTTCACTACTGGCATCGGCATGGAATTCAGCGCACCACCTGCGGGTTTGCTTGCGCGTTCAAAGCGTTACGCTATGCTTGTCGACAACGGTGTTGTGACCTTGTTGCAAGCAGAAGAAAGCCCAGGCGTATGCGAAGTGTCCGCTGGTGAAGGTTTGCTAGCATCCATGTGATATTGGCCTTCGGGCTTTGAAACCAACTGACGCGAAAGGCTCCCAATTTGGGGGCCTTTTTCAATGCTCAATTTGAAGACATTGTCTCCATTTTGCGAGCCAGCTTTATATCTAGGTCACTCAGGCCATCGAAATCATGTGTAATCAGGGTCACGTGAACACGCGAATAAACATTGGACCATTCAGGATGATGGTTCCACTTCTCAGCCCAAATTGCCACGCGGGTCATCCAGCCGAACGCATCAATGAAACTCTTAAATTTGAACTCTTTAACCAATGCATCCCGTTCGGAATGTAGAACCCAACCATTTTCCAATAGTGGTGCAAGCGATACATCACGTTCACCGAAAGGCAGCTTTTTCATCATTCTTGTTCCTCAACCTCAGCACGCTTAAAGGGGCCGTATTGAGTTAAGATCTCAATATCTTCCTCAACGGCTTCGCGCTCTGCTTTTAGATAAGATCCAATCGCTTCGGAAAAGCCAGCATCCCGAACCCAGTGTAAACTGTGCGTTTGGGTCGGCAAATACCCGCGGGCCAATTTATGTTGACCTTGTGCACCTGCCTCAACTCGCTTCAGACCAACGCCAATCGCAATGTCGATCGCCTGATAATAACACAGTTCAAAATGCAGGCAGGCATGGTGTTCAACACATCCCCAATAGCGGCCATACAACGTTTCGCGGCCCACAAAATTCAATGCACCTGCGATCCACTCGCCATCTCGGCGCGCTAAGACCAACGCCATATCATCTCGTAAAGTCTCGTGCGCAATCTCAAAAAATTGACGGGTCAGATATGGCGTACCCCACTTGCGCGCACCAGTATCTTGGTAAAACTCCCAGAAAGCATCCCAGTGTTCAGGCTTTATTTGGGTCCCCCGCAAGGTTACGATGTCGCCACCAAAACCTTGAGCCTGCGCCCGTTCTTTGCGGATGTTTTTACGCTTACGCGAACTCAAATCAGCTAAGAAACCGTCGAAGTCCTTATATTCATTGTTCAACCAATGAAATTGTTGGGTGGCCCGCGACATCAACCCCAGCTGCGCACCTAACTCAGCCTCAGCTTCAGTGCAAAAAGTGGCATGAACGCTGGACACTTGATTGTCCGCAGCCAATTGAATGGCACCTTGAACCAATACGGAAAAACCCGTTTCTGCAAAATCTGGATGTACCAAAAAACGACGACCCGTTGCCGGCGTATGCGGCACCGCGATTTGAAGCTTCGGGTAGTAGCGACCACCTGCTTGTTCATAAGCTTGGGCCCAATTGTGATCAAATATGTACTCACCCTGTGAATGCGATTTCACATAAAGTGGCGCGACAGCGATCACCTGTTCATCGACACGAGCGACCAAGTATTGCGGCTGCCAACCTGTGCCAGAACCAACAGATCCACTGTCTTCCAACGCACTTAAAAACCGGTAAGTTGTGAAGGGATCATTAGGGCGACCACCATCAGAAACCTCTGGGCAGGCACAGCTGTCCCAAACAAGCTGCCCAATTTCTGCAATCTTAGGAATGACGCTGATTTCAACTTGATGCTGGGTCATCGCGTGCTCCCCCGACCATTACGCCTTATAAGTTGTGGCTGCCCACACATGTTTCAAGCTAGATATTGCTCGAACGTTATATTTTCTGCGACCTTACGTGCCTGTACTTCTTGAACGGCAGACTTAACCGTCCAGCACAAAACATTCGCGCCATTTGCCTTCAGTTCAGCAACGCGTGCTCGGCCCAGATCAGCCAGCTCATGACTGATAAAACTCGCGCCCACTCGGTCATAATCAGGGATATCACGTAAATGGTCACAAACCACCTGGCTTAGCGGCCAGTCATCAGGCGCGTATGCACTTGTCACAATGCCACGCGCAACGTCGGGCAAAAATTCAGCCAAACGTGCAACACTATTAGGATTGAAAGACATCACAGCAACAGGCCCGCTATATTTTGAGAGCAGATCAGCAGCCGTTTTCTCAAGGGAGCCAACATTCGTCCCCATCGCGCCATCTTGGTCTTTAAACTCGATCAACAAGGGCACTTGGCCAGCGACCAAAGCCAGAACCTCATCCAGATCTGGAATACCTTCATTGCCGCCAGACAATTGAATCGCACCCAATTGAGCGGCATTCATTTGCGCTACTGCCCCGGTTTCAGCCGTCAGACGATTCAACCCATAATCATGGAACACCATAGGTGTTTGATCAGCACTCAACTGTAAATCAATCTCAATTCCATAACCATGTGCGATAGCTGCACGAATAGCGGCGCGACTATTTTCAGGTCGGCCATCTGACACATCGTGCAGCCCACGATGTGTCAGTGGTTTCGTCAAAAAATCTGGGTGCAAACGCGTTATCATTTGATTTGAAACGTTCCCTCTATCTCAACCGCAACGCCCAAAGGCAACGACGGTGAGGACACAGCAGCGCGCGCATGACGACCAGTGTCGCCAAAAACCGCCACCATCAAATCAGACGCGCCATTGATAACTTTAGGCTGATCCGTAAAGTTGTCTGTCGAATTCACGAATCCACCCAGCTTCACAACGCGCACCAAGCGGCTAAGATCACCACCACAGGCTGCTTTCAATTGCGCGATCAAATGCAAACCACACAATTGCGCAGCAGCGGCACCTGCTTCAACGTCCATGTTGTCACCCAGTTTGCCAAGGACCAAACCGTCAGGGCCATTCGAAATTTGACCAGAGATGTAGACCATATCGCCAGCCTGAACGAAGGGAACATAGTTGCCAGCAGGTGCAGTTGCTTCGGGCAGTGTGAGGCCCAGAGAATTTAGACGATCTTCAGCGTTCATTTCAGCGATCCTTATCACAAGATTAAATTCGATTGAACGCTACCCTTGTCGAACAGAAACGGAAAGAGAGATTACGACTCTCTAAAGGCGCGACTGAAATAATCCACAATCGGTTTCAGTAAATAAGCCAGCGGCGATCGATCGACTGTACGAATAAATGTCTCGACGGGCATTCCTGGGATCAGGGCACTTCTGCCTGCCAGTTTTGCCATTTCTTCTGGTTCCAGGAAAATTTCAGCGCGGTAATATCATGCCCCACCTCCATCGTCCTCAAATGAATCCGCCGAGATGAGTGAAACAACACCCTCTAGCTCTGGTGTTGTCCGTTGATCCAATGCCGTGAACCGCAGCGTAACACGTTTACCGCGGTCAATTTTATCAATGTGCAACGGATCAATTCGAGTCACAATCAACAAAGGGCGATCTTGCGGGATCAAAAATAGAATGGGTTCGGCAGGCTTAAGAACAGACCGGACAGAATGAACCCTCATTCTATAAACGATCCCCGAAACTGGTGCACGCACGATCAATTGATTAATCTTATAGGCAAGTGCCGCACGCTGCTCGATAAGTTCTGTTTCGCGGTGTCGAATATTTCGCAACTGTGCAATTGCATTTTCACGTGAGGTATTCGAGAGTTTCAATACTTCCAAATCAATTTCCGTTATCAACCCATTCAACTGAGCCGTTTGCGCCGCTAATTCCCCTATCTGTCCTCTAAGTTTTGCAGCTTCTCGCTCCAAGAAAAAGACGGTCCCCGCTTGGGCCAACCCACGATCAAAAAGTGATTGTTGCGCTTTGAGCTCTTCGAGAACGAATCCAAGTTGTGATTTTAACGCGATTTCCTGTGCCCCAAGTCCCAAGGCTTCATTGCCAACCTGTACGATGCGTGCCTCTAATTTTTCGACTTCAAGTTTGGCTGCATCTCTACGCGCATGAAATAAGTTCATTTGACCTAACACGAGTTCAGCAACGTTAGGGTCAACGCCACCATGGGCAACCAATGCATCATCAAAGATAACCGTTTCGACATTGTCGCGCTCCGCCGTTAGTCGACTGCGTCTTGCGGCCAACTCAAACAACAACCCGTCAAGAATGTTCTTCTCGCTTTTCAATTGCCGCCCATCCAAACGCAATAACGCGTCACCCGCCTGCACCATGCCACCTTCTTCGACGACAATTGCAGCAACAGTTCCACCACTTTGATGTTGCACGACTTGGCGATTTCGTTCGACTTCGACGCGTCCAAGAGCAACAATCGCGCCCGATATTTCTGTTGTAAGAGACCATGTGAAAAAACCGCCAAACAGCACGACCAAAGCAAAAAATCCCAAAGTAATCGGAATTGATGCAGACCACCGCAGTTCTGCCTGATCCTGATTCATGGGGTACTCTTAGGATCGTTCGATGCAAGGAGCATTTTATGGTGATTTTGGACAGTCTTGCGCAACACTTCATCACGAGGGCCAAAAGCAGTTGGAGTCCCATTTTCTAACACCAACAAGAGATCGCATTCGCGTATTGCCGCAGGTCTGTGGGCCATGACGATCACCGCGCCTTTTCGCAATTTGATAGTGCGGATCGCTGCGTTCAACGCATCAGTTCCAATGGCGTCCAAATTCGAATTCGGTTCGTCTAGAACCACGATGGGTGGTTCGCCGCACATCGCACGTGCCAATCCAATTCTTTGCATTTGTCCGCCAGACAACCGGCTTTGGGCCGAACGCAACCGGGTCTCGTATCCGTCGGGCAGCTCTAGGATCATCTCATGCGCTGCGGCAGATTTTGCCGCACGGATT
>DLQI01000103.1:10058-15781 GCA_002478745.1 Rhodobacteraceae bacterium UBA7436
TCCATTTCTGGATCAAGCCGCGCAATATTTTCCGAAATCGTACCATCGAACAACCGAACCCGTTGGGGCAAATATCCCACGTACTCGCCTAGCCTAGTAGGGTCATATTGATCTAACGCAGCTGCGTCCAAACGAAGCGATCCACCCACAGGCTGCAAAGCACCAGTAATCGCCTGCGCCAACGTGGATTTGCCACTACCAGACGGGCCAATAACACCGATGGCTTGGCCCGGCTGCACTTGAAACGTGACGTTTCGAAGGGCTGCAATCTTTTCACCAGATCTCACGACTGTTAAAGACCGCGCTTCAAGGTCGGCATTGGGGCAAGGCAGCTCTATCCGGCGTGGCGCAACGGGGGCACCCGAAAGTAAAACACCCACGCCATCCCAACCCGCTTTGGCACTCTGGATTACCTCCCATTGGTTCAAAATAGTTTCAACCGGAACCAACGCCCGTCCCAACAAAATCGAACCAGCGATTATGCCACCGGCCGTCATTTGATTTTCCAAAACCAAATAGGCACCGAGCCCCAACATTGCCGATTGCAAAAATAATCTAAGTGTCTTGGTTAGTGACGAAAAGCCACCTGTTACATCACTGGTCCGGGTTTGGTGATCCAGCGCCCCCTTACGCTCCTTCAACCACCGCTGACGCACGATTTCCTGCATTCCCATGGCGCAAATCATCTCTGCTTCGTCACGCATCTGATCTGCAATCTCGCCTGCTTGGAACCTCAAAACTCCGGCAGCACTTTGAGATTGGTGCATAAACCATTGGTTCAGACATGTCAGTGTCACCAACACCAAGGCACCCGCAACCGCCAGCCAACCCAGCATTGGATGAAGTATAAAAATACCGATCAAGAAAATGGGTGCCCAAGGTAAATCAAAGCATGCCAAAAAAACGGGTGCCGCCATAAAACGACGAATTGCCTCAATATTTCGCAATCCTGTCTGAGAGTGGAAATCTGCCCCCTTCGCAGACCTTTGCAAGACGGCAGCGAAAACCTGTTCATCTAGCGCATTTTGAAATCTTGCCCCCACCCGTGTCATGATCCGCCCCCGCGACCAATCCAGCACTCCCATGACCCCATAAAGTAGGACAACCAGCAATGATAAAGCGACCAATGTCTCTTGTGATTTGCTGCCCAAAACGCGGTCATAAACCTGCAACATATAGATGGGCCCTGTCAGCATCATCAGATTAGAAAACAAGCTAAACAGCCCAACAATCCAGTAAGGACGGCAGTTTTGGTTCCATGCAGCCCTCAATTCCAGATCACCGCTGTGTTGGGCTCTCACTTTCATCGGCACCTTTTCGCCAAAACAAACAACCGATTTCCTTCAGTTCATACAAGGGATATAAGAAATCATGTAACGCAACGGCCACATCGCCATATTTCTGATGGGTTCACTATGGGCTTTACACCGCAAAGCCTTATTTAACGGTTAAACTAACTTCTCGGAGCTCATTCAGTGCCAATTTTTTCATCGGTTAAACGCGCAGCAACAAAGATTGCTTTGATTGCCTGCACAGTCGTATTGACCGCCTGTGCATCGACCAATGGGGCACGTAACGCTGACGGTATCTTTGACCCCTACGAACAAGATAACCGAAAAGTTCACGCCTTTAACCGCAAGCTGGACGAAAAACTCGTTCGCCCAGCCGCGTCGGGTTACTCATCTTTCTTGCCAGATGAGGTTGAAAATTCTGTCAGTCATTTTGCTGAAAACCTTGGCCAACCCAGCATCATGGTTAATTCACTTCTTCAGGGCGATTTGCGCGGTGTCGGCTTGTCGATGGCACGTTTCCTAACCAACACACTTCTCGGCTTTGGTGGGTTACTTGATCCAGCAGAAACGTGGGAGATCGCAGAGCACGACACTGATTTTGGTGAAACTCTTTATAAGTGGGGTGCAGGCGAAGGTGCTTATATTGAGCTGCCAGGACTTGGCCCGTCAACTGTACGTGCAACAACTGGCAAAGTTGTCGATTTGTTTACCAATCCGTTAAGTTATGTCGTGGGCAGTCCTGAAAAATACTACGGGACTCTGGCAAGCACATCTTCACGTCTATCGGATCGCGACCGCTATTCGAGCACCATCGACTCCATCCTGTACGAAAGCGAAGACAGTTACGCACAAGCACGTTTGATCTATTTGCAGAACCGTCGCTTCGCACTCGGAGATGAAGGCAGCGCTTCTTCAGCCGAAGATCCATACTCTGACCCTTATGAGGACCCTTATGCACAATAACATATCACGTCGGACGTTTGTCGCACTTGCTTCCTCTTCACTGGCAATGACCGCAACACCATCATGGGCTTTAACCCAAGGTGAGGCCCGGACACTTGTCGATAGCCTCGTTGCCAAGATCAATAGCGTTATTGGGTCAGGCAAATCTGAAGCCGCAATGATCAAGGAATTCCAAGGCATTTTCCGCCGCTATGCAGACGTGCCAATCATGGCACAATATGCATTGGGCGTGGACGGGCGCCGTGCATCTGCAGGTCAAAAGCGTGCGTTTGGTAAAGCATTCGAAATCTACATTGCCCGTAAATACGGCAAGCGTTTCCGCGAATTTGTAGGCGGCAAAGTCGAAGTTAAATCGTCTCGTAAAATCAAAGCGGGATATGAAGTAAAAACCACAGCGTCTTTGCGCGGCTCAGCCCCGTTCGAAGTCACATTCCTAGTTTCTTCAAAATCAGGCAAAGACCTATTCTTCAACATGTTCATTGAAGGCGTAAACCTGCTTTTGACTGAGCGTACGGAAATTGGCGCTTTGCTGGATCGCAATGGTGGCAACATCGACAAGATGATCGCCGATCTTAAAAAGGCTGGCTGACCCTTGGGCGGTAAGGCGGAATATAAATATCCGCCTTACTCGGTTCCCTCGCCTTAGCGGTCATTTCCACCCAAAAGATTGAACAACAGGTTTTCAATAATATTCCTATTTTTAGAACTATTGTCCGGCACCACATTAATGGGTTGGGCGACTTGTTGAGGTTGCTTTGGTGACTGCATTGGCAATGGTTTGATTGGAACACCTTTGTGAACACGCTGCATAGTTTCGCGCCAGATATCAGCAGGTAGCCCGCCCCCGGTCACGCCCCTTAGCTTCGTATTATCATCATACCCCATCCAAACACCGGCCACGTAATCGCCTGTGAACCCGATGAACCATGCGTCTTTTGCACCTTGGGTTGTCCCTGTTTTGCCAGCAATCTCACGACCCTCAAATTGGGCGCGTTTGCCAGTACCTTGGCTGACGACCTTCTCCATCATCCATGTCAGCTGCCGTGCGGAGCTTTCTTGGATGACCCGCTCTTCAATACCACCACCAGTGCCCATCAACGGCTCATTGTCGCCAAGCAGGCTAAGCTCAACCAAGCCAAACGGAGTTACAGCAGATCCACCATTTAGGATGCCAGCATATGCACCTGTCATTTCCAACAATGTGCTTTCTGATGCGCCCAACGCCAGAGCAGGGCCAGCAGCCAAATCGCTCTTGATCCCAAAATCGGAGGCGACACGGCGCACCAAATCACGACCAACGCTTTCAGAAATCTTGACAGCAGGGATGTTTAATGACGCCTCAAGTGCCCGTGCCATCGTCACAGGGCCCTCGAATTTCTTAGTATAATTGTTTGGGCACCACTCCCCTGAACCTGCAATATTCAAACAATAGGGCTCATCATTGATCGTATCGAGTGGTGAATACCCAAGGTCTAGTGCTGTTGCGTATACGAACGGCTTGAACGCAGACCCTGTCTGGCGCATCGCTTGAGTTGCACGATTAAACGCGCCAGTTACTTTGGTCGCACGACCACCAACCATGGCACGTACAGCACCATCAGCATCCATCACAACAATTGCGGCTTGCGCCTTTGAGCCGGCAGATACCTTATTATCAAACACCCATTGCAGGCCCTCTTCAGCAGCCTTCTGTAACCGCTGATCAAGCGTGGTGCGAATGATTACATCCTCTGTCGTATTACGTGTGAAGAACTCTGGCCCCGATGACATCACCCAGTCCGCGTAATACCCGCCGACTTGTTGCTTAGCGGCCCTAGACAGCACCGCAGGATTGGCCTGTGCAATCGCTTCTTCCTCAGCGGAAACATATCCTTGTTCACGCATCATCCGCACAACAGTTGCGGCGCGATTTTGGGAGCGCTGTAAATTCTTGGTAGGTGACAAGGTAGAAGGGGCCGTCAAAAGACCCGCCAGCATCGCGCCTTCAGGAATACTTAGGTTTGATGCGCTTTTACCAAAGTAACGCTGAGAGGCCGCTTCAGCACCGTATGCACCGCCGCCCATATAGGCGCGGTTCAAATAGATCGAAAGGATGTCGTCCTTTGAGTACTTGGCTTCCATCGCAAGTGCAAAAATCGCTTCTTGAGCTTTGCGACTTAACGAACTGCGGCGACAATCACGAACATAGTCGCCTTCGCTTTTCCACTCGTTCGGATCAAAGGGTTTGCCAAGGCAAAGCAATTTCGCAACTTGCTGCGTGATCGTCGAGCCACCGTGTCCAGACAACGGGCCACGACCCTCACTTAGATTGATGCGCACAGCACTGGCAACACCACGTGGGCTGATGCCTAGGTGACGATAGAACCGCTTGTCCTCAGTCGCCACAACTGCGTCACGCAAATAGGGCGAAACCGTATTTGCCCGCACGGCACCACCGAACTGATCCCCGCGCCAAGCGAACACATCACCTTCACGATCAAGCAACGTGACCGATCCACGGGCACGCCCATCTAGCAACGCTGACAAGTTTGGCAATGTCGTGAATACGTAACCCACAGACAGTAGCAATATTAGAAAGACCACAGCACTAGATCGCCAAATCACATTCCAGATCAAACGGAAGACCCAGCGAAACAGCCCAAGAAAAAAACCAAGAATACCACCACGCACAGGCCGCTTAGGCTTGCGCCGTTTTTGCGGTACTTTCTTTGGCGGCTTAGGTTGAACCACGGATTTGGAATAGCGTTTGTCAGCGACCAAAGGACGCCTACGTTTAGAAGTGTTACTCATCACAGCCCTGCCCGGCCTTGTTTGTTTGGCACATCATAGCGCAGCAGGTTTGAATGAACAGGGCCATCATTTCGTCTATTTCGATTGAGCTTTAGCACAAAAATTAATCGAAATCGCGTCGTCGCACAAATTTTGAGCGTAAACTTCTCTTTTCCCCCACTTTTTTGCAACCGATCATTCCCGACTCCAGCAAAAACATCACTTGATAAAACCATCAAATCGCAGGGCAAACCTGTTGGATCAAAGGGGACATCGAATGAAACTAATCATTGCGACGATCAAACCGTTCAAGCTGGAAGAGGTGCGTGAGGCACTTACTGACGCCGGCATACGCGGCATGATGGTAACTGAAATAAAAGGCTTTGGCTCGCAATCGGGTCATACTGAAATCTATCGCGGCGCGGAATACGCTGTGAACTTCGTGCCAAAAATCAAACTCGAGATCGTGGTCAGCGCCGATATGGCCGACGCGATTGTCGAAACAATCATCAAGACAGCGCAGACCGGCAAAATCGGTGACGGCAAAGTATTTGTGCTGGACGTAGATCAAGCAGTGCGCGTGCGCACCGGCGAAACAAACGAAGACGCCCTTTAATCGCGACGAACGGAGAAACGAAAATGAAACTTATGAAATCTCTTGTTGGTGGCGCGGTTCTCGCGGCCTTGCCGACACTCACA
>DLQI01000097.1 GCA_002478745.1 Rhodobacteraceae bacterium UBA7436
CGGATGGCCTTGTATTGGACTGGTTTAAACGCACCATGAGGTGCATCACCAAAACAGGCAATCAAAACGCCGCGTCACGTTGGGGGCACTATGAGCACTATGCAAACACTGCACCTTCATGCAAATAATGCGGATTTGGCGCAGGCTGCTGGCTTGCTACAAAGTGGTGGTTTGGTCGCCTTCCCAACAGAGACCGTTTACGGTTTGGGCGCTGACGCGCGAAACGGGAAAGCCGTCGCAAGTGTATACGCAGCCAAAGGGCGGCCCAGTTTCAATCCGTTGATCGTCCATGTACCTAACGTTGCCAGTGCCCAGAAATATGTAATGTGGAACGAGACGGCCCAACTGTTGGCAGATCAATTTTGGCCCGGCGCGTTGACGATGGTGCTGCCGCTGCGCGAAGGGCATGGTTTGTCGTCCTTGGTGACCGCTGGCTTGGACACATTGGCGATACGCGTCCCAAACCACCCTACCGCCCAGCGCCTATTGGAATTGGCAAATGCACCAATCGCTGCGCCATCGGCTAATCCGTCGGGCCGCATTAGTCCCACAACTGCGCAACATGTCTTGGTCGGCCTGTCTGGTAAAATCGCGGCCGTATTGGATGATGGTGCCTGCACCGTTGGGTTGGAAAGTACAATTCTGGGCCTAACGCCCGATGTTGCATTGCTGCGCCACGGCGGCGTTGCGGTTGAGGCAATTGAAAAGACGCTGAGCGTTGGTTTGCCACAAGAGACCCCAAAAACAATCACTGCCCCCGGCCAGATGGAATCCCATTACGCGCCAAGCGAGGCGGTGCGGCTGAACGTATCCAGCGCTATGAGCGGTGAACTGTTCTTAGGCTTTGGCCCAATGCAATGTGATCTTAACCTATCAGAAAATGCCGACCTGATTGAGGCCGCAGCCAACTTGTTTGATCACCTGCATAAATTGGACAAGTTCGAAAAACCAATTGCGATTGCGCCTATCCCTCAAACGGGTTTGGGCCGCGCGATCAATGATCGTTTACGTCGAGCCGCAGCGCCGCGTTGAATTAGGCACGGCCCGCAGATGCAGAAAGCGTCAAAGGGCTAACACCGATGCTGGCCAATGCTTTTGACCATTTGTCGCCGTCATCCGTTTCAAACACCAACTCAGGCGATGCCTCACAGATCAACCAGCCGTTTTGGCGAATCTCTTCTTCCAACTGCCCTGAACCCCATCCAGAATATCCCAGCATCAGCTGCGAGCGCATTGGCCCTTTTGCTTGGCCCATTGCCTCAAGCACATCCATAGTTCCAGTCATGGCAAAGTCTTCATCCACATTCAGGCTGTGAAGATCTGATTGAAAGTCGCGGGTATGCAAAACGAACCCCCGCGCTGTTTCGACAGGGCCACCCACATGGACCTGCATATCATGGACCTTGGCGTCCACCTCGATATCCAATTGCCCAAGCACATCACCCAAAACCACACCCCCTGCAGGTTTATTCACGATCAGCCCCATCGCCCCCTCGTCAGAGTGAGCACAAAGATAAATTATCGACTGATCAAACCGCGGATCACCCATACCAGGCATAGCGATCAACACCTTGCCGGCCAATTGTCCTGACATTTCTATTGGATTCGTGGTCACGTGTTTCTCCAACATTCGGTTTTACGTTCTACTTTGCGACGTTCGCATACTGTGGCGCAAGTGCCATAAACACGAGAGCGCGAGCAGCAGCGAAACATAGCTAACTCCATCGTGACTTGGCTTTTTGCATAGTGATGTCCATTGATGGGGCATGATTAAACCTTCAATATCCGCCATGGCCCTATCCGCCCTTATGGCAATGCCTGCTTACGCAAGTGACCCTGCCCCTGTTTCAGTTGAGGTTCTTCAAGGGTGGGAACTGTCAGACGGCCGCCGCGTCGCAGCGATCAAGCTGTCGTTGGAGGATGGGTGGAAGACCTATTGGCGTGCCCCTGGTGATTCTGGCATCCCGCCATTGTTCAGCTGGAAAGGTGCGCGCAACATCGGTCAAATGCAGATCACATGGCCGCAGCCCAAAGTTTTTGACGACGGTGGTGTCCGCTCAATCGGATATAAAGAGCAGTTGGTCATTCCCCTACACATCGCCCCCAAGCGCGATGGACAAACGATCCGCTTAAAAGGTCGTATGGATATTGGCGTCTGTTCAGACATTTGTGTGCCCTACACTTTGAAATTTGACACAAAGCTGGAGGAAGCGGGCACGTTTCCTACTCCGGAAATTGCATCTGCTTTAGCCTCCGCCCCGTTTTCCGCATCAGAAGCTGGTGTGAAATCCGCAACCTGTCGTCTAACCCCCACTGATGACGGCATGCAGATTGAGGCACGTGTAACCGTCCCACCCGCTGGTGGCCGCGAAGAGACGGTTATCGAGGCCGGGCAAGGCACCATTTGGGTCAGCGAACCTGTGACCACCCGCAAAGGCGGGCAGTTGGTTGCCGTTTCACAGATGTTCCATTCCTCGGGCACTGCGTTTTCGGTGAACCGCTCTGACGTGCGCATCACCATTTTGGGGTCTAACCACGCTATTGATATTCGCGGTTGTAGCGCCGGCTAAGCCGCGCGGCGTCTGCGTAATGCGCCGATCTGAAAGCCCAGCGCAAGTATGATGTAGGTGGTTAGAACCAGTGCCGCGCTGCCCATGATGAACAGGCCCAACGCCCCCGTCATTGGCGACATGTTTGCCGCCATCGGAAATGCGTTTGCGATCTGTTCTGGCAATTGTTTGAACCATATCGCGTAGCCCAATGTTGCCCCACCCCACGCAAGGATCGCGACCCATAGGACGCAAAGTCCCCATGCGACACCACTGGCCCGTGCACTCACACCGCGACGCATCGCAGTGATGTGGCGAGAAACATCGTGTTGGGCAGCAATCAACGCGGGTACAACCAACAGCACCAACAACATCCCAAACCCAAGACCATAAACCAGCGTGATCACGGTTGGCATCAAAAACTGCGCTTGTTGTGACCCCTCATATAGCAGGGGCGACATACCTAGAACGGTGGTCAATGTTGTCAGCATCACAGGCCGCAAACGATCTGATGCCCCGTCGATTATCGAGGGAACCAACCCGCGGTCTTCGGCGTATTCGTCAATGGATGTCACCAAAACGATTGAGTCGTTGATGATGATACCTGTCATCCCCAGCAAACCAACAACCGTAAACATGCTAAGGGGAACACCCCATGCAGCGTGACCGTAGATTGTTCCGATCAATCCAAAGGGGATGATCGCCATAACAACCATAGGCCGCGTCCAACTGCCAAAGACCCACGACAGCACCAGATAAACACCAGTCAGACACAAGATCAGACCCGTCATGGCGTCATTCAAGAACGTGCTTTCCTGTTCACTTAGGCCCGTCATCCGCCATTCGATCTGACGGGTGGACGCGATATTTGGCAAAATCTCTTCTTCCAAGGCGCGGTTGATTTCGGTGGCACGGGCCGGATCATCCTCTGACACATCACCCGTCACAGAAATCAAACGTACCCCGTTTTCGCGGCGTACGGTGCTAAAGCCAGTTCGGCGCTCAACGCTGACCAAATCAGCCAAGGGAACGTAAATGCCACTTGGCGCACGCATCTGCATCCGCTCCATGAAATCTGCGGTCAATTCGCTGCTGGGCACTTCAACACGGATGCTGGCGCTGCGGGCCCCATCAGGGAATGTCGCCGCCTCAATGCCATTCAGGCGATTGCGCAAAGCACGCCCTAATGTATCGATGGTAAAGCCGAGCGCCTGACCTTGGGCTGTGAGGTCCAAAATCAGTTCCTCTTTGTCATAGGCCAAATTGTCTTGAACCGCGCTGACCTCTGGGTAGATAGCCAAAGCCTTTTGCAAGTCCTGACTGGCCGCCTTTAAAACATCCGTATCTGCACCGAAGAACTGAACCGACATTCCGTCCCCACCTGGGCCTGAGCGCCATGAACGAAAACTGACCGTTTCAACAAGCGGGTGGTTCGCTACCATGTCCTGCAATTCAGAAACAAAAGCAAAGCTGGAATACCCTTTGCGTAAATCAGCATCAATCAATTCGATTGAAATCGCGCCAAGCAGATCACCGTCTTTGCTTTCTGCACCTGCAAGGCCGCGCCCAGCATTGCCACCCACCTCGGCCATGACAAAATCGACAGGGTTAACGCCAGTCTCTGCTTCGCGTTTTGCCGCCAGCGCGTTGGTGGCGCGTTGCATTTCACGCATCATTTCAAGAGTGTCTTCGCGTGTTGCACCCTCAGCCATCGCAAAGTTACCGGTGACGGAACCACGTTCAGGCGCATTAAAGAAACGCCATTGCACCTCGCCGCTGATAACAAGGATCACTTGGCTGGCCAGCACGGCAATGACACCAGCCAGAACCACATAACGGGCACGAATGACCAACCCCATAAAGGGACGGAACAAGTTGGTACGACACCAATCGAACCCAATATTCACCACCCGGCTGGGCAAATCATACCAGCGACGTTTGTTCACGGCGACCAACGCATGGGACATATGGTTGGGCAAGATCAGGAAACATTCAACAAGTGAAGCGATCAAAACCGCGATAACCGTGAACGGAATATCCGCAATCAAGCTGCCAAAACGGCCGCCCACAGCCACCAAACCAAAGAATGCGATGACTGTTGTTAGGGTGGCGGCAAACACTGGCATTGCCATGCGCCGTGCTGCATTTTCAGCAGCTATAACGGGAGCTTCGCCGTAATGACGCGCACGGTGATCGGCGTGTTCGCCCACGACAATCGCATCATCCACAACGATGCCAAGCGTGATGATCAACCCAAACAGGCTGATCATATTAATCGTCAGTCCACCGACATACATCAAAGCAATTGCGGCCATTAGAGCAACAGGAATACCCGCAGCCACCCAGAATGCGGTGCGCGCATTGAGGAATAAAAACAGCAATGCGACAACCAACATCAATCCAACCAGTGCGTTGTCGATCAAGATATCAAGGCGATCTGAAATTGCTTCGGCCCGTGCGCGGATCAAACTGATGGATACATCGCGGGGCAACGTAAGCTGCAAGGTGTCTGCAACCTCTTGAACCACCGCCTGCATTTCGATTGCATCACCATCATTCGATCTGTCGACCCGAATGGAAATTGCAGGGTGATCCCCAACGAAATAACCGCGGTCGCGGTCCACACCTTGTCGCAACACCCGCGCCACATCACCAACTGTTAGTGTGCTGCCATCTGCGTTTGACCGCAAAACAACGCCAGAGACTTCTTCGACGCTACGCTTTTGGGTTCCAGTGCGCACGCGGGCGTTTGCCCCTGCGACGTCACCTGCGGGATCAGCATTCACCTCTGCAGCAATCGCGCTAGCGATTTGAGACATGGTGACATCATTCGCAATTAATTGCGCGGATGACACTTCGATCAGCACTTGGGGTGCGGCGACGCCCCGAATTGTGCTGCGTGTTACGCCTTCGGCGAACAAACGGGTTACGAATTCATCAGCAAACAGCCCCAGCTGTTGAGGGGCGATTGGGCCTGTGATGACGACGTCAGTGACGCGATCACGCCATGCTCCGCGCCGTACCTTGGGTTCGTCAGCGTCCTCTGGGAGGGTCGAAATGCTATCAATGGCAGATTGCACATCATCAGCCGCACGCGCCATATCCCAGCCCGCCACAAACTCAAGAACGATGCTGCCAGATCCTTCGCGCGAAACACTTGAGGAGCTATCGACCCCCTCGACTGCCAGCAACCCCGGCTCAAGAACTTGGATAATGCCGGCATCGATGTCTTCGGCCCCAGCCCCTTTCCACTGCGTGCTGACCGACACATTGTCGATGATGACATCAGGAAAAAATTGAGCTCGCATGTTCGGGATCGCCATTAAACCCGCAACAACCATGATCACCAGTAAAAGGTTCGCAATGGTACGGTGACGGGTGAAATATGAAAGAATACCGCCCGCGGCGTTAGGTATTTGGCGCATGGATTAGCCCCCCATCCGTCCCTCAATGCGCTCAACCACTTTGGCTGGCACTTGAGGTTCGGAAAGTTGTGAAAGGATGCGAGCCTTGGCCTCAGCCGGCATACGATTGTTGCCCTCGATAAAGGCGACAATTTTGGCGCGACGCTCATCGGACAGTTCAACCATTGACGGTGCCTTGGGCGCGTCATCAACGCCGCCCCGCAGAGGCTTAACGACAATACCAGCACCTAACAAAGGCGAGCGTGCCTCGACAACATCCCGCCCCTCAAGGCCACGGGCGCGCACAAGGACATCATCACCCTGTCGGCGCACCAAAGAAACATCAATCGCCTCTAACCTATTTTCAGGCCCTAAAATCAAGACGCTGCTGTTCGCATCAAGTGCAGAAGACGGAAGACGGACAACGCCGCGTACAGTTGGTTCTTTTACGCGCACTTGAACGAAATCGCCAGTTTTAAAACCAACACTGTCGTCGAGTTGTGCAAACAACAAGCGTCCAGTTTGCCCTGCATCTGATCCAGCACTTGAGCGGCTGATGCGCCCCTTCGCCTCAAGATCAACGCCAGCAACATCCAAGACAACTGTAACATCAGCGTTTAGGATATCGCCGTCATCCCCAAGCAATCGCGCGTATTGGGCTGTGGAAACCCGAAACGAGACCTCTAGCAGAGCTGGGTCGATAAGTTCAGCCAGCCGTTCGTTTGCGCCGACAAGGCGTCCCGCAACAACGCTGGGTGCGCTGAGTTTGCCATCAAATGGGGCAACAAGTGTAGCATCGGAAAGCCCACGTTCGGCATCAGCCAATGCGATTTGCGCGCGCGCGATTGCGGACGCTGCTTGATCAATACGCGCTTGTGATTGTGTGACCGATTGGCGGCGCGCTAAAACGGCCTGACGGGCCGATGATGCGGCAAATTCAGCCGTTTCAAGGGCCGCTGCAGTTCCAACGCCCCGTTCTAATAAATCCTTTTGACGTTGCAGCGCTTTTGCGCGCAGGTTTGCCTGATCTTGGGCCGCAATTTGCTCGTCTTGGGCAAGGGCCAGACTGCGTTGTGCGTCGCGTGCGTCTGCCTGAGCATCTGCAATATCTGCCTGAACGCGCGACAATGTGGATTGGGCATTGGATGGATCGATCCGAACCAGCACATCCCCCGCTCTGACTTCGCCTCCATCAACAAACTGCTCTGAGAGTTCAATCACACGACCGCCAGATGCGGACCGTAGTTCCAAAGTTCGTCTACTTTTCACTTCGCCAAAGGTGGCCAAAACTGGGGTTTCAACACCAATTTCCGCGCGCACAACATTCACAGCAAAGACGCGTTCTTTGGCCGGACGCACGCGGTTTTCTTTGCCCATACGGTCCTGAACCGCGCCACCAATCATTTGGCCAGCAAAGGCCAACAATCCAAGCGTCATGGCAGCCAGAAACACGCCAACCAAACTTTGTCTTAAAAACCGCATCAAATATTCCTCTAGAGCCAGCCAAATAAGCCGACCTTTAACCTAGACCACTTTGCACAAATGCCAAGCGCTCAGGTCGTTATACGGATCCTGGAATTATTTCCGTCGCTGATGTTCGTCCAAACGCGGTAATATTTCTACAAAGTTGCAAGGGCGATGACGGAAATCGAGTTGACGCACCAAAATTTCGTCCCATGCGTCCTTGCAGGCACCCGGACTACCGGGCAGTGCGAACAGGTACGTGCCATTGCGAACGCCGCCTGTGGCACGACTTTGAACCGCCGATGTGCCGATCTTTTGCATGCTCACAATCGTGAACACCGTGCCAAAGGCATCGATTTCTTTTTCATAGACGTCGCGGTGTGCTTCAACGGTTACATCACGCCCCGTTAGACCTGTACCACCTGTGCTGATGACAACGTCAATTTCAGGATCATCGCACCATTTGCGCAATTGGGCCGCGATGTCCGCACGTTCATCGGTAAGGATCTTGCGATCGGCTAGGGTGTGTCCGGCATCTTGCAACCGCCCAGCCAACACATCGCCCGATCGATCCTCAGAGAGTCCACGGCTGTCAGAAACGGTGAGGACTGCAATGCGGACAGGAATAAAAGTGGCGGTTTCGTCAATACGGCTCATGATATCGATGACCTTTCAGCCCTGAATACGTGATTTCACAGAAAGCAGATCGGCCCATGCCTCGCGTTTGGCAATCGGGGTCCGCATCAATTGGCTGGGGTGGAACATAGGTAGGGTCGGTTTGCCCATCACTTCAACCCAATCGCCGCGCAAACGGGTCATGCCGCGTCTGCCCATCATGCACTGACAGGCAATGTTTCCCATCAAGATCAAAACATCTGGGTTCACCAAAGCAATTTGGCGTTCGATGAACGGCTTCATCATCGCCAATTCATCTGCTTTGGGATCGCGGTCTTGGGGCGGGCGCCACGGCATAATATGTGAGTAATAGACAGCAGGTGCCTCACCCGTCCTCGAAAGACCGATTGCCGCAAACATTTTGTCAAACAGCAGCCCTCGTGTCCCATCAAGGAAGACACCAGCGCGATCATCATCGCGATTGGGCGCGTCACCGATTACCATTACAGAAGCGCCAGCAACCCCTTGGCCGAATAACATGTTGCGTGCACCACGCTTTAACTCACAATGCTCAAATCCAGCCACGGCTTGTTCAAGAGCTGCCAAATCACCTGCCTGGGCAGCAAGATCGCGTGCGATGGCTGGACCGTCTACTTTTGGTACTTCATAAACAGGCGGAGGCGTTGGTCGTGCTTTGGGATCATTCGCAACGGCTGCTTTGGCAGGTTTTGCCAAGGCTGAAGGCAGTTCATAGCGATTAAGCGGCTGATCACAGATTGATTCATCTGCTCCCAACTCAATTTGCCATGCCAGCATCGCGGCGGCTGAATGATAATCCACTGATTCCATGCGCCCACCCTACCCGTCTAAAACGGCAGGTAAAACGCCCCCATTTTATGAACGCAAAATATTTTCCTATTTCCTATAAATAAGTTAAAAATCCCAATACTTGCCGCAACACGATCCGCCCTCTATAACGCGGCAAATATCACGAGGTTCCGCACATGACATTTCCACATCGCCATCTTCTGGGGATTGAACAACTGCGACCAGAAGAGATCACTACGATCCTTGATCTGGCGGAGGAATATGTCGCGTTAAACCGTGGCGATAAAAAGCACTCCGACGTGCTGTCGGGCTTGACCCAGATCAACATGTTCTTTGAAAACTCAACGCGTACGCAAGCCAGCTTTGAACTTGCAGGCAAGCGATTGGGCGCTGACGTTATGAACATGGCGATGCAGGCCTCATCCGTCAAAAAAGGTGAGACCCTGATTGATACGGCCCTAACCCTGAATGCGATGCATCCTGATCTCTTGGTTGTACGCCACCCCCATTCAGGTGCTGTTGATCTGCTAGCGCAAAAAGTGAACTGCGCGGTTTTGAACGCAGGTGACGGGCGTCATGAACATCCGACCCAAGCGTTGTTAGATGCATTGACCATTCGCCGCGCCAAAGGCCGTTTGCACCGCCTATCTATCGCAATTTGCGGCGATATCGCCCACAGTCGTGTTGCCCGTTCCAACATCATGCTTTTGGGCAAGATGGAAAACCGCATCCGCCTGATCGGTCCGCCAACATTGATGCCATCAGGTATCGAAGAGTTCGGTGTTGAAGTGTTCGATAACATGGATGAGGGTCTAAAAGACGTAGACGTCGTGATGATGTTGCGCCTGCAAAAGGAACGGATGGACGGTGGATTTATCCCGTCAGAGCGTGAGTATTATCACCGCTATGGACTGGACGCTGAAAAGCTATCCCATGCAAAACCCGACGCGATTGTTATGCACCCTGGCCCAATGAACCGTGGCGTCGAGATCGACAGCGACATCGCTGACGACATCAACCGCAGTGTTATTCAAGAGCAAGTTGAAATGGGTGTGGCTGTGCGCATGGCCGCAATGGACCTTTTGGCCCGCAATCTAAAAGGCACTGTATGAGCCTTGAGCCAGTAGAAATATGGCAACCTTCGCTGCGGGCTTTTGGCTTGCGCTGTTGCGCTATTTTTCTGGTGACCTTTCTGATGATTGCGCCAGCTTGGCCGTTTGTGGGCGGGACGACCGCATTTGCGACCTCGATTGCGCTGTGCGTTATGTACATGTTTGTCCTTGATGATTTCACACAGTGGTTGACCCACCGCAAATCCATCTGGACCTTAACGTCCAACGATTTGATTTACGAAAATATCCACGAGGATATGGAAGAACGCACCCTTCCGCTTTCCGAAATAACATCAGTTCATCAGCGCTTTCTATGGAACGTTCAATTGCGCCTGCGCAACGGGACTGCGGTCACAATGTTTTACCTAAACAATCCAAAAACTGTTTGTGAAACCCTTCGCACCGCCGTGATGTCAGAGGCTGCGTCATGAGCACAACAATGCAAGTTCCCGCGTTTGAGACTGGTGTAATCCGCCTGTTTGCGATCGACATGCCGCCTGATCAAATGGATGCGTTTGATGCCAAAGTCGCATTAGGCGCAGCGCACTTGGATGAAACCTTTGTTGATGTGTTCCCGATCAGCGACCTTGAGGGTCTTGGCCTTGCCGGATATTTGGTGACCGGCGGCGAAGTTCCCGAGGACCAAGTTGACGAAATGCACGTTCAACTGGATGCAATCAAAGGCCATGTACTGCTGGTGTTTTCATCAGCCTTTGGGCAAGACAAACAAACGCTTCATCCACAATCACCCCTGCGCCATATCGCGACATTTTTCACTGAAGGCACGCCTGTGACATTCAAAAAGCTACCCGATGACAGTGCGCAATTGGGCACTGGTAATGATGAAATCAAACCTGCAAAGAAAGTCCCTTCGCAGGCTGCCATGTCTGGGCGCATCGCCACCTATGCCCTGTTGTTTATGTTCGCCTTTACCGGCCTCATCATATGGATTGGCTCATGACACTCCCAAACCGCACCCTGTTTACCAACGCTCGTTTGATAGACCCTGAAGCAGCGGCAGAAACACTTGGCAGCTTACTTATTGAAAACGGCATGATTGTCGCCGTTTATGATGACGCGGCCACGACGGATAACAGTGCGACCATTATCGATTGCGCAGGCAAATATCTGGCTCCGGGCATTGTCGATATCGGCGTTAAAGTGTGTGAACCGGGCGAACGTCACAAAGAGAGCTTTCGCACTGCAGGCCAAGCCGCCGCTGCTGGCGGCGTTACCACAATGGTGACGCGTCCCGATACAGATCCAACAATCGACAACCCTGAAACACTTGAATTCGTAATTCGCCGTGCCCGCGAGGCTGCACCTGTGCACGTCCACCCGATGGCTGCTTTGACCAAAGCGCGCGAAGGTCGCGAGATGACCGAGATCGGTTTTCTTCAAGACGCAGGTGCTGTTGCCTTTACCGATTGTGACAGTGTGATTGTGGATACCAAAGTGTTCAGCCGCGCATTGAGCTATGCCCGTTCGCTGGGCGCATTGGTTATCGCACACCCTCAAGAGCCAATTCTGAGCAAAGGGGCTGCTGTCACTTCAGGTAAATTCGCATCTTTACGTGGCCTACCTGCCGTAACGGCCATGGCCGAGCGCATGGGGTTAGATCGCGACATCGCATTGGTAGAGATGACAGGCGCACGTTATCACGCCGATCAGATCACGACCGCGCGGGCGTTGCCAGCATTGGAACGAGCCAAAGCAAACGGTCTAGACATCACAGCAGGTACGTCGATCCACCACTTAACGCTGAACGCGCTGGACGTGGCAGATTACCGCACATTCTTTAAGATCAAGCCACCGTTGCGCGAAGAGGAAGACCGCCTTGCGATTGCCCAAGCTGTTGCCTCTGGCCTGATCGATATAATTAGTTCGATGCACACCCCCCAAGATGAAGAAAGCAAACGCCTGCCCTTTGAAGAGGCCGCAAGCGGTGCTGTTGCTTTGGAAACCTTCCTCCCTGCCGCTATGCGCCTGGTTCATGCCGGTATAATTGATCTGCCGACCCTATGGCGCGCAATGTCATTCAACCCTGCTTCACGCCTTGGCCTGCCATCTGGTCGCCTAAGCGTTGGAGCACCCGCAGATTTGGTCCTGTTTGATCCAAACGCGCCATTCGTAATGGACCGCACCACTTTGAAATCTAAGTCACGCAATACACCATTTGACGGGCAGCGGATGCAGGGTAAAGTGATCGCAACCTACGTCAGCGGCAACAAAGTATACGGAACATAAGCTATGCCCATTATCGAAAACTCTGCCGTCGTTTTAACCCTTTGGGCCACCATTGGTTACCTGCTAGGTTCAATCCCGTTCGGGATAGTCGTAGCCCGCATGTTGAACCTTGGAAACCTGCGCGACATTGGTTCTGGCAACATTGGCGCGACGAATGTTCTGCGCACGGGCAACAAGAAGGCCGCTGCACTTACGTTAATCTTTGATGCTGCCAAAGGTGCCGTTGTCCTTTTATTGGCTCGTAATTTTGCAGGCGAAGATGCGGCGCAACTCGCTGCGGTCATGGCGATTCTAGGCCACTGCTTCCCAATCTGGCTAAAGTTTAAAGGTGGAAAAGGTGTTGCAACATTCATTGGCATCATGCTGGCTTATTCGTTTCCAGTGGGTGCAGCATGTTGCGTGGCATGGTTGATTGGCGCTTTTGGCTGGCGCATCTCGTCAATGGGCGCGTTGGTTTCAGCCTCTGCGTCAACGTTTCTATTGGTCTTGATGGGTGGCGGTTCCGCCCTGTTCATGGGAATTTTCCTGACACTAATGGTGTTTTTCCGCCACCGCGAAAACATCACGCGCATTCGTCTTGGAACAGAGCCAAAGATTGGCGCAAAAGTTTAAGGTCGTAGGGGCACCGCCCCTACCTTTAGTAAGAATATTCGCCGAACACCTTGGAAATATCGCCATTCCAATCGCCGTGATAGCGATCTAGCAATTCGTCAGCAGGTGTTTTTCCGCTTTCGATGCTTTCATGCAGCGCGTTCAAGAAATGTGTTTCATCAGGAACCATACCACCGGCGCCGCTGCGCCCGCGTGCGACCAAGCCACTGTGGCTTAGCGCCACCGCTTCGCGCGCAATGTCATGCATGCTGATACCATCAACCTTAGCCTGCAATCCGTCAACAGAAGCTGCAATGCGCAGTTCTTCGCGCTGTTCTGCGGTCCAGTTTTTCACGAGATCCCATGCGCCGTCCAAAGCGGTTTGGTCATACATCAGACCAACCCAAAATGCAGGAAGCGCACACAAACGGCGCCACGGCCCACCATCGGCACCGCGCATTTCCATGAATTTCTTGATACGCGCCTCTGGGAAAGCTGTCGTTAGGTGATCTGCCCAATCAGATAGCGTTGGTGTTTCGCCCGGCAGCGCAGGCAGATTTCCCTTTAGGAAATCGCGGAACGACATGCCCAATGCGTTGATATATTTCCCATCGCGATATACAAAATACATCGGTACATCGAGGGCATATTGAACCCAGCGCTCAAAGCCCATGCCATCTTCAAACACCCATGGCAACATGCCAGTGCGATCATCATCAAGGTGACGCCACACGCGGCCCCGCCACGATTTATGCCCGTTCAGTTTCCCCTCAAAGAAGGGAGAGTTCGCAAACAATGCCGTCGCAACAGGCTGCAAGGCCAAAGCCACGCGCAGTTTTTGCACCATGTCGACCTCGGACCCGAAATCTAGGTTCACTTGAACCGTACAGGTGCGGCGCATCATGGTCGTGCCAGCGGTGCCGACCTTGTCCATATAGGCATCCATCAGCTTGTAGCGGCCCTTGGGCATCAAGGGCATTTCCGCGTGCTGCCAAATTGGAGCCGCTCCCAAACCGATGAAACCAACACCAATTTCGTCTGAAATTCCTTTGACTTCTCGCAGGTGAACGTTCACCTCGTCACATGTTTCATGGATCGTCTCGACAGGTGCACCGGATAACTCAAGTGCCCCACCTGGCTCCAAAGAAACATTCGCGCCGTCTTTTTCTAGGCCGATCAGGTGACCGCCTTCGCGCACTTCGGCCCATCCATGACGATCGCGCAACCCTTCCAGAACGGAAACGATGGAGCGATCACCCTCAAATGGCAGTGGCTTTAGCGTGTCTTTGCAATAGCCAAACTTCTCGTGCTCGGTCCCGATGCGCCAATCCGCTTTTGGTTTGCATCCCTCAGCCAAATATTCGGCCAATTGGTCGTGATGTTCGATAGGTCCGCCGCCGGTTTGTGGAATGGACATGACATAGCTCCAAGATTGGCTGAGTTAAGGAATTTAGGGATGATGCGAATTGAAAGCGGAGTCAATGTAACCTGAGGTGCGCGGGGCGCATTGTGCGCTTTTCCCAGATCACAACTGGTTGATCATCTGATCCATTCAACTCACTTAACATACGTTCGGTTTTAAGGTCAGGTAATGTCGCGAAGGCATCAAACAGCGCCTCTGATCCAGCAGCATTGATTGGGATCAGCAAGCTATCAGCATGGGGTGTATCCAGACGCCAATGCGCTGGTTTGAGGCTGCGCACAAGTGTGAGGCGCTCAAGGTCAGCCAAGGCTACCGCACCGCCCGTCATCGGGCCAAAGTAAGCGATCTGCCCCTCATCAATCTGGACAGCGCCCGCACCACCCGCGTCAGTGCGAAAACGGCCCCGTTGGATACCAACCCAGATCAGGATCAGCGCAACTATCGTAACTGGAAAGCCCAGCAAATATAGCAAACCGCGTGAGCCAAAAATCCAGAACAGGCCCAAGGCCAGAATCGCGCCACCATAAAGCGCCTCTCGCCAGCGGTTCATTCCAGCGGCAGCTTCTGGACGGATAAAGCTCATTTCCAATCCCCCAACGCTGTTTGCCACAGGGTCAGCGCGGCGACGGCTGCGGTGTCTGCACGCAGAATACGTGGTCCCAATTGGGCAACATGGGCGTACTCCAATCCTCGTAATCGTTTGCGTTCATTAGGCGAGAATCCACCTTCTGGCCCGATCAGAATGGCCCACGGCCCTGCACCACCTTCAAATGAAGTTGCGGGGTCAGTGGCGGTTGCTTCGTCACAGAACATAATTTGGCGTGACGTATCCCAATCGTTCAAGACACGATCCAAACGCTTCATCTCATCAACTTTCGGAACGTAGGTGCCGCCACACTGCTCTGCAGCTTCAACAGCGTGAGCTTGCAAGCGTTCCTGCGAGATACGGCCCGAGTTAGTGTATTCCGTCTGCACAGGCACAATACGTGAAGCGCCCATTTCGGCGGCTTTCTCAACGATGAAATCTGTACGGGTCTTTTTGATTGGTGCGAAAAGCAGCCATAAATCGGGCGGCATCTGCAATGGGCGTGTTTGAGATGCAATCAACAATGTGCCGCTGCGTTTTCCTGCTTCGACGACATCAGCAATAAATTCACCGTTCGCCCCGTCAAACAACAGAACTTGCGCGCCTAATGAAAGCCGCATCACACCAAATAGGTAATGTGCCTGCTCCTTTGTCAAAGGAACTGATTGCCCTGCACTGAGGGCTGCGTCTATGTAAAGGCGGATCTTAGCTGTCATGAGTTGATACATATGCAAGAGAATACGCCAGCACCAGATGGTCACGTCGCAGATGCAGTAAAAAACAATTGGGTCGATACATGGGCCCCGCCATGGACGCGCCCATATTTGCGTCTTTCGCGGGCTGATCGTCCTATCGGGACGTGGCTGCTTTTGATCCCATGCTGGTGGGGTTTGATGCTGGCAATGTTAAGCGATCAGCAAATGGGATGGCACGATCTATGGATCGCTGTCGGCTGCGCTGCAGGTGCGTGGCTGATGCGCGGCGCAGGGTGCACTTGGAACGATTTCACGGACCGAGACATTGATGCTCAAGTAGAACGAACGCGATCCAGACCGATCCCATCCGGACAGGTAAGCGGCAAAGCTGCGCTGGTATGGATGGGGCTTCAGGCCCTTATTTCCTTCGGTATTTTACTGACATTCAACACCGCAGCGATCAGATTGGGCGTATTGGCCCTAATCCCTGTTGCAGTGTATCCCTTTGCCAAACGCTTTACGTGGTGGCCCCAAGTTTTCCTTGGACTTGCGTTCAATTGGGGGGCCTTGTTGGCGTGGACTGCGCACACCGGCCGCTTGGAGGCACCCGCCGTTGTCTTGTACTTTGCAGGTATCGCATGGACCCTATTTTATGACACGATTTATGCCCATCAAGACATCGAAGACGATGCGCTAATTGGTGTGAAATCCACCGCGCGCTTGTTTGCAGAAAAAACACCCGATTGGCTGCGCCGTTTTCTGGCACTGACTGTTGGATTGATGGGGATTGCCGTGATTTTCAGCGCATTGCCTGACGCATCTGCCTTGGCCATGGTCTTTGCTTTGGCAGGGCCGTGGGCGATGGGATGGCATATGGCATGGCAATTGCGTGGTTTGGACATCAATGATCCAGCAAAATGCATGCAATTGTTTCGCGTAAATCGAGACACCGGCATGATTCCGCTGTTCTTTTTTGCAATTGCTCTGTTCGTTTGATTGAATCACGAAGCCTCACAGCGTATCAGTGCATTACGCCACGTTTGGCCCCACAACTGAGATGAAAACGCCCATGCGTCTATCCGCGATCGCCATTGTTGCCATTACCTTTGTTTCAGCGGCCGCTGTTTCACTTGTAGCGGCCAGCTTTTCCGTAAAGTTGATCGAGGAAACGTCAGAGATTGGCGTGCGCCAAGCGCTCGACACTGCAGAAATGCCTTGGGCAGAAGTTGAAGCCGATGGTCTGCAAGTGACCCTTGAGGGCACTGCACCAACTGAGGCCACACGCTTTGCAGCTCTTAGTACAGCTGGCACAATTGTGGATGCCGCCCGCGTTATCGATAATATGCAGGTTGAGGCATCTGCGGCCATTGCACCGCCACGCTTTTCCGCAGAAATTTTGCGCAATGATTCTGGAATCTCAGTCATCGGGCTTATTCCAGCACAAACAGACCGCGATGACATTTTAGACCGTTTTTCTGGAATGAGCGGAAATGGCAAAGTAACTGATTTGATTGAACGCGCTGACTATCCGACCCCCGAAGGTTGGGACGACGCGCTTGGATTTGCCTTGACCGCGATGGAACAATTGCCCCGTTCTAAGGTTTCGGTATCCGCTGGACGCGTTTCAATTACAGCCATTACAGACAGCGCCGAGGATAAAGTAGCACTCGAAAAGCGGCTGAACCGTGCGGCCCCTCCGGGATTGCGAATGCGCCTTGATATATCTGCACCACGTCCAGTGATCACACCATTTACTTTGCGTTTCTTGATCGACGAAACAGGTGCACGGTTCGACGCTTGTTCGGCTGATACGGAAGAGGCCAAAGCGGTTATTCTTGCCGCCGCCAAGGCCGCTGGTTTGGACGGCGATGGAAAATGTACGGTTGGTATGGGCGTCCCAAGCGCGAATTGGTCCAGTGCCGTTAATAACAGCATCAAAGCCTTAGCTGAATTGGGCGGTGGATCCGTCACAATATCGAATGCTGACATCACGTTGATTGGGGCTGAAGGCACTGCAGAGGGTCAATTTGACCGTGTTGTGGGTGAATTGGAAACCTCATTGCCAGACGCCTTTGCCCTGTACGCAAAGCTACCAGAAACTGTTGACCCCGACCAAGGTCCTCCAGAATTCACCGCGACCCTAAGCCCTGAAGGTCAGGTGCAGTTGCGCGGCCGGTTGGTCAGCGACAATCTGCGCTCTGTTGTGGACAGCTATGCCAAGGCTCGCTTTGGTTCAGACAGAGTTTATATCGCCACACGCGTGGTAGACGGCCTGCCAAACGATTGGCCACCGCGTGTTCTGACTGGGCTAGAAGCTCTCTCAGGATTGAATAACGGTGCCGTCACAGTAACCCCCACAACCATGAGCGTGCGCGGCAATACAGGCGATCCTGATGCAAGCCGCGCGATTGCAACGCTTTTGGCAACTAAACTTGGTGAAGCACAAGAATTCGAAGTCGACGTAACCTATCAAGAGAAACTCGATCCTGTTGCGGGCATTCCAGAACCTGCAGAATGCGAAGCGGATATTCGCCAAATCGTGTCCGCAGGCCAAATCAGCTTTGAGCCTGGCAGCGCCACGATTGACGCATCCACTTTAGACACGATGGACAAGATCGCAGAGTTGCTCAAAATCTGCGGTGACATTCGTTTGGAAATTCAGGGACACACGGACAGCCAAGGTCGCGAAGAAATGAACCTCGCCCTTAGCCAAAGCCGCGCACAGTCTGTTTTAAACGAACTAAGAGCACGTCGCGTTCTAACCTCTTCGTTCTCGGCAAAAGGCTACGGTGAAAGCCTTCCATTGCAAGACAACGACACCGAAGAAGGCCGCGAAGCGAACCGCCGTATCGAGTTTAGATTGATCCGCCCCGCACCTTCTGTCCAGGGCGAAACAATGCTGGAAACTATTGCAGAAACAAGCAATACACCTCAGTCTGAGAATACACAGCCTAGTGAAGGGGAAACCGATGAGCAGAACTGAATTCGTAGTCGCCACAGCGATTATTCTGTTCGTTGCATTTTGCCTTGGTTGGTTTGCCAACTGGCTGGTGCACCGCTTTACCCGCGTGGCAGCTGGCGATGTGGCAGAGTTGGATCGCATGAGCCAAGAGCTGCATGAAGCCGAAGAAACACGTGATCAAGCGATCACATATCTTCAGCAGCGTGAAGCAGAGTTGACCAACCAGTTGAACCAAACAGAGGCTGAATTGCGCGCGACGATGGATGGTCTTCGTGATGCCCGTCACGAGACCGAAGAAATGCGCCGCTACATAGAAAGCGTCAACCAAGCTTAATGCAGTTTGTGGATACGCGCGTATAGCGCGTCGAATACGTATCGAACACGTGGATTGGTTTTTAGGCCAGTATGTGCGGCCAGCCAAATTGGTATTGTCCCAATTGGCATTTCTGGCGCTATACGCTGCACCCGGGGATCAGCATCCCCGATCATCACCTGGTTAAACCCTATCCCAAATCCGGCAAGAACCATCTGCCAGCAAACCACCTGATCATCGCTGCGGAATTTGAAAAAATCGCGCGTAATTTCGTAACCCATTTTACGCATACCATCGATAATCAATTCACTTCGATCATACCCAATGAGATCATGCGCCATCAGATCTTTAGGTTGCTGGGGCGTGTTGTTGCGCTCAAGATACGAATGTGCCGCATATATCCCTAACTCAAGTTCCGTTACCTTTTTGGCAATTACATCAAGCTGGGTCGGCTGATACATCCGCAGCGCAATGTCAGCCTCACGGCGCAATAGGTTATCTGTCTCATCCGTGGCAACCACTTCGATCTGGATATCAGGCTCTTGCGCGTGAATCTCACTAAGGATCGTTGGTAGTATATAGGTCGCTACGATCTGACTGGCAGAGATGCGCACCGTTCCTGTTAGGGTGATGCCCTCAGTGACCTGTCCAAGATCGGCGGCGGCTTCGCTCATTTTTGACACCTGTGCGGCCAGTTTTACACCTTCAGACGTCAACTCAATCCCACCCGTTGTCCTGCGTAGGACGCGGTACCCCAAAGCCAGCTCAAGGGTTGATATATGCCGACTAAGCGTCGGCTGGCTCGTTTGACTGGCCCGTGCGGCAGCAGACAAGGATCCGTGCGAGGCAACATTCGCAAACGATTGCAACAATGCCCAATCAGGCATGAAGTTCATTCCATTCATTTTCGAATAACCTTATGCTTATTCACCCAATTTAGATTTAAAAATGAATACCATAAATTGCTCCTAACGCAAATCACGATAGGAGCTATCATGCCATCATCCGTTATTATTCTTGGCGCAAAGGGTCGTTTTGGACGCGCAGCACAAAAAGCATTCTTAGACGCAGGGTGGGACGTGACAGCCTTTGGTCGCAACTGGACCTCACCCGCCCAAAAGGGTGCGAAGCAGATTAGCGGCGACGCCTTTGACGCCGACGTTTTGACAGCAGCTTGCACAGGCATGGACGTGATCGTTCACGCGCTGAACCCACCCTACCCTGCATGGTCCAAGGCCATGCCGGTGCTTACAGCCAACGTCATTACAGCGGCCAGCCAATGCGGTGCAACCGTCATGATCCCCGGAAATGTTTATAATTTCGGGGAGGCGATGCCTGCTGTTTTGTCGGAGAGCACAGCCCATGCCCCAACTACACGCAAGGGCCGTTTACGCGAACAAATGGAAAAAGCTTTCGCCGCTTCAAACGTACAGACCATAGTCCTAAGAGCTGGAGATTTCATTGATGCCGAACAGTCAGGTAATTGGTTCGACGGCAACATCGCCAATAAGGTCTCTAAAGGAAGCATTATGTACCCCGGACCAACGGACCAACCCCATGCATGGGCATACTTGCCAGACGCGGCCAATGCGATGGTTGGCCTTGCAGAGATACGAAGCTCGTTGCCCAAATTCGATACATTCGGGTTTGAGGGCTATACGCTCACAGGCAATCAACTGATCGAAGCGGTTGAGGAAGCAGCCGCACGCCCCCTAAAACGCAGTGGTATGCCGTGGTTTATGATTCCATTTCTTGGTCTATTCTCGCCAACAATCAAAGAAATCTACGAGATGCGTTACCTTTGGAACCTGCCCCATTCTGTGGATGCCACCAAATTACGCGCAGCCCTGCCATCGATGAAAACCACATCGCTTGAAGATTGCCTCAAAGAGGTACTGGTTCTGTAAAGCCAAGCCTACCAACGCGTCAGCGCGTCTTCATCTTCGGCCTTGGACGCAACCCAGCTTTCGCCAGCGTCAGTGATCTCGCGCTTCCAAAACGGAGCGCGGGATTTTAGGTAGTCCATAAGGTATTCAGCCGCTTCAAACGCATTTTTACGATGCTTGGATGCTGTGGCCACCATCATTATCATCTCACCCGGAACCAGACGCCCATAGCGGTGAATGACCAGCGCATCACCAAGCTTCCATCGATCAATCGCTAATTGCGCAATCTCTGTTAAGGCGGCTTCGGTCATGCCGGGGTAATGTTCGATTTCCATCGCTTGCAATGGATCACCAGGGAGGTCGCGCACAATGCCCGTGAAGGTCACGATCGCACCCATGTCTTTGTGCCCTGACGCAAAGGTTGTCGTTTCAGCGCCAATGTCGAAGGGCTGCTCTTGAACAACAACGCGCATTGCTTAACCGCCCGTCATGGGTGGAAAGAATGCAACCTCGCGCACGCCATCCAGCGGCGCATCGAAGTCAGTCAACTTTTGGTCAACAGCCACTCGAAGGGCGGTCAAATCAGAGAACGCCAGTTCATAGCGTTCTTCGCGCGAACGTAACTCAGCCACAAAATCAGCAACAGTTGCAGCAGATGTTTCGACTTTTTCACGCGGGATCCCAATACGTTCACGCACCCAAGCGAAGTACAGCACGTCCATCACTTGTCGTCCTTAAGATATGGGATCGCTTTCCGGAAATAGTCGACGCCAGTGATCGCGGTGAGTGCCGCGGCAATCCACAATAAGATCAGGCCAATTTGACCTGCCCATTGTGCGCCTTTCAGCTTCCAACCAAGGCCAAGGTAATCTTCTTCACCACCCGAAAGCACAGCGTTCACCATCGCTTCGTCCAAGCCCATGATAGACATGCCAAGGTAATGTTCGAATACACCTTGGGAAAATAGGACCGCAATCGCGACCATCTGAAGAGTGGTTTTCCATTTGGCCAGTTTGGTCACCTTCAGGGTGCCTGCTGTATCACCAAGGAATTCACGCAACCCAGATACGAAGACCTCGCGGAACAAAATCACTGTAGCAGGCAGCACCAGCCAGCCAGACCAGCTTGAGAAGCCAATAATCACCATCAACGCGATCACAACCATCGCCTTGTCCGCAATCGGATCTAACATCGCGCCCAGCTTGGTCTCTTGACGCCAGCTGCGCGCAAGGTAGCCATCGAGCCAATCGGTGAAGGCCGCACTTACAAACAAGACCAATGCGAACCAATCCGCATAAGGGCGTGTGAAATACAGAAACATCAAAGCGACCATGGGGGCGGCAACCAGACGGATTGCGGTAAGTGTGTTCGGGATTGTCCAATTCATAGCCTTACAGTTAGCGACCTTATGGGTTGGGTAAAAGGGGAGCATTGGCACAATGATGCTGTTTTCTTATGAATCTCGATTATTAGCTGGGTTGGAAGTAGTCATATAGCTTCTGCGCCATGCCTTTTGAAACGCCAGGAACGGCTTCTAAATCAGCCAAGTTAGCCCGTGCAACCGCTTTGGCTGATCCAAAATGTGCCAATAGCGCACGTTTTCGTGCAGCCCCTACACCCGGGATCCCATCCAATGGGGACGCACCAATTGCCTTGCTGCGCTTCGCACGGTGGGTGCCAATCGCAAAACGGTGGACTTCATCCCGCATGCGCTGGACGAAATATAGAACCGGATCATTGTGACGCAGAGCGAAGGGGCGTTTACCTGTACGGTAAAATTCTTCTTTGCCCGCATCGCGGTCTTCGCCTTTGGCGACACCGACCATCGCAATGTCACCCACACCGTATTTCTGCATGATTTCACGCACAGCACTTACCTGCCCGGCACCACCATCGATTAACAATAGATCAGGCCACATGCCGCGTTCGCGATCGGGGTCTTCTTTGAGCAGACGTTTGAAACGACGTGTCAAAACCTCTTTCATCATACCAAAGTCATCTCCGGGTGTGATGTCTTCCCCTTTGATATTGAACTTGCGGTACTGATTTTTCATAAAGCCCTCAGGGCCTGCAACGATCATGCCGCCAACTGCATTGGTTCCAGAGATGTGGCTGTTGTCGTAGACCTCAATTCGCTCAGGTGGTGCTGGCAAGTCGAATGCCTCAGCCAAGCCCTTGAGAAGACGTGCTTGGCTTGCGGTTTCTGCCAACTTGCGGGCCAAACTTTCGCGCGCGTTGCGCAAAGCACCATCAACAAGATCCGCCTTTTCACCACGTTTGGGGACAAGTACTTCAACTTTGCGGCCCAATTTGAACGACAAAGCATCTGCCATCAAATCTACGTTCTCTATCTCATTGGACAAGATGACCTGTTTGGGCGGTTCGCGCGTGTCGTAGAACTGGCCTACAAAGGCCTCAAGCACCTCTGCCGCATCCATGTCTGCACCCACTCTCGGGTAATAATCATGGTTCCCCCAGTTCTGGTTTGCGCGGATGAAAAACACCTGAACACAAGCCTGACCCCCATCGAGGTACAGTGCAATGATATCCGCCTCAGACACACCCTTTGGATTTATGCCTTGCGCCGTTTGCACTTGGGTCAACGCTTTGATCCGGTCGCGCAAAGCGGCGGCACGTTCAAATTCCAACTCTTCGGATGCGGCAGACATCTCAGAGGCAAGGCGCGACTGGATCGCTGTCGTCTTTCCGTTCAAGAAGTTCTCGGCGTCCTTGACCGTTTGGCGATAGTTGTCAGGGCTGATTTTCCCCACACATGGCGCAGAGCAGCGTTTGATTTGAAACTGCAAACACGGGCGCGTTCGGCTGTCGAAGGTGGAGTCCGTACAGTCACGCAAGAGAAACACGCGCTGCAACTGGTTAAGCGTCCTGTTTACAGCGCCCGCGCTGGCGAAGGGACCGTAATAATTGCCCTTCTGTTTCTTGGCACCACGGTGCTTTTTCAGCTGCGGGAAATCGTGCTTTGCGGTTACCAAAATATTTGGAAAGCTCTTATCATCGCGGAGTAATACATTAAATTTAGGCTTAAGCTGTTTGATCAAGTTTTGCTCAAGCAGCAGCGCCTCAGTTTCGGTACGGGTTGTGAGAAACATCATTGATGTTGTCATAGAAATCATGCGCGCAATACGCGCAGAATGCCCCGTTGGTCGCGCATAGCTGCTGACGCGCGCCCGCAGATTGCGCGCTTTACCGACATAAAGGACCCGGCTCTCATGATCCAACATCCGGTAAACACCAGGGGATCCATCGATGGTCTTGAGGTAGGCCTGAATAACCTCATGCCCCTGTGGGACGGAAATATCGCCCTGTGGCTGTATATCTTCGTGATCAGTCGCCATGTGAGTCGCACTCGATTCTTTGTTTAGCTGCACTGTAGCCCAAGCGGGATCAAGCTTTAACTAGTCCACTGTTCTTGTGGATAACTCTGTCCATAAGTTTAGCGTACCGTGTAATTTTCGTTGTTTTTTGGGCGCTTCACTGAATTGCCTAAAAATTAGGCAATTGTATAACCCCCTGAAATAAAATGACAAAAAACTTACCTCCACACAACATACTGAAAACAAAGGCCTTTTATAAATCAAATCGTAACCTTTCTGAGCGCGGTGCAAAACTAATGACGGTCACCTCTATTCGCGCCCTACAATATCGGGCGTTTCCCAGCCCAAGTGTTGTCCCCCATCGGTACAGAGTAATTGTCCCGTTACGGCAGGGGCATCTAGAAAATAACCCAGAGCTGCAGTGATATCGGATGGGTTCGCGCCACGTTTTAGAACGGTGGCGCTGCGTTGCGTGGCAAAGTCTTCGTCGCTTTGCCGTATGTTTTGCAACGTTGGCCCTGGTCCAATTGCGTTCACACGGATGTTTGGTGCCAGTGCGCGGGCAGTGGTTTGGGTCAGAGCCCACAGACCCATCTTTGCCAGCGTATAGGTCATGAAATCAGGGGTCAGTTTGCGCACACGTTGATCGACCATATTAACGATCAATCCAACCGCAATCGGTTCACCCTCGCCGTCAAGGCTTTCAGGCAAGTCCTGCGCCGCCATTGCTTGGGTCAAAATAAATGGGGCGCGCAGATTGCTACCCATATTGTGATCCCAAGTATCGCGGGATGCCGAACTGATAGTATCATGCTCAAAGGTCGAAGCGTTGTTCACAAGGCACAAGATTGGCCCGCCCAATTGCTCCGCTGCGCGCACAACTAAAGAATGTGCATCATCTTCAATTAAAAGATCAGCCTGTACTGCAATTGCATTGCGCCCCATCGCCTTGATTTCGGCGACGACCTTTACTGCAGCATCTTCAGAAGTGGCATAATGTACAGCAACGTCATGACCACGCGAAGCCAAATACAGCGCCATAGCACGCCCAAGTCGATGGCCTGCTCCAGTTACAAGACTATTGGTCATTGAACCTCTCCTCCCAAACACGTCGGAAACTAGGTTTTGTTTTGCCCACAGCCACAGGGGCCTTTGCCAATACGAAACCGTCCGCATGATTTGCATTTAGCGTTTGCTAGGCGTTTTCCACCGATCCAGTGCATTTTTCCAAGCATCGCAAGACATGCGATGAAGACAAGGAACAGAGTGACCAGTTTGAAAATCATATCTTACAATCCAAACTGTGCGTAGGCGGCACGTTCCTCAACAGATGCCATTGCATCCTGCGCCATATGCGCTCCGAAACGTGACATGAACGAACGTTTCAAACCATAACGACGGAACTTGACCTTTTTGCCAAAGCGCTCTTTGAGCATCGGTTTCAGATGGCCAATGCCATCAATCAGGCCCAGTTCGACGGCACGCTTGGCCAACCAAACCTCGCCCGTAAATAGCTTTGTCTCTTGGTCTAACTTAGCACCACGGCGTTCAGTTATATGGTCGATGAAATTAGAGTGAATATCGTTTAATAACCCCTTGAGGCGTGCCACATCTTCTGGCTGTTCCTCGCGGAAAGGGTCCAACATCGATTTAGATTCACCAGCCGTGTAAACGCGCCGTTCCACGCCCTGACGGGCCAACAACTCATGCGCACCAAAGCCAGCAGAAATAACCCCAATCGATCCGACAAAAGATGACGGATCTGCGTATATTTCGTCGGCGGCCGCAGCCAACCAATATCCACCAGACGCAGCTACATCTTCGACAAAAGCAATAACCGGGATGTTTTTTTCTTCAGCCAACCGGCGGATACGCGCACCAATCAATGAGGATTGAACGGGGCTGCCACCAGGTGAATTCACCTCTAGGGCAACAGCCGCGGGTTTGCCGCGCGCAAAGGCTTTTTCAATAACACCAGCGAGTGCTTGGTCATTCAATGCGCCGCGTCCACCGCTCGCGATCATGCCCTGAAGACGGATGATAGCAACAGTTGGTTCAGATTTCAGAAAAGGTATCCAGCGTTTCATATCTATCAATCTAGTTGGCCCCTCGCGTCACACAAGGGCATGTGGATTTAAGTGCGAATACGCCAGCCAGTTTTAAAGATCCAGTATACGGCCCCAAGGCAAAGCGCCGTAAAGAAACCGATCGCCAAAAGACTGGTTGCGACCGGCACATCTTCTAGCCCAAAGAACGCCCAGCGGAAGCCGGAGATCAAGTAAACAACGGGATTGAACATTGAAATCGTTTGCCAAACCGGAGGCAGCATAGAGATCGAATAGAACGACCCGCCCAAGAAGACCAAGGGCGTCACGATCAACAAAGGCACCAATTGAAGCTGTTCAAAATTCTTTGCCCAAATGCCGATGATAAAGCCAAACAGTGAGAAGCTGATGCATGTCAGGACAAGGAAAAGGACCATCGCTATTGGGTGCGCGATTTGAATATCGACAAAGAAAAACGAGGTCATCAAGATTATAACGCCGATGAACATCGCCTTGGTTGCTGCTGCGCCAACATACCCCAGTACGATTTCTAAAAAGCTGATGGGTGCAGACAAGAGTTCATAAATCGTGCCTATGAATTTCGGGAAATAGATGCCGAAAGATGCGTTGGAAATCGACTGTGTCATCACCGTTAGCATCACCAAACCCGGTACAATAAACGCGCCGTAACTGACGCCGTCAACCTGATCGATACGGCTGCCAATCGCAGCACCAAAGACCACGAAATACAACGATGTCGAGATCACAGGTGAAATCAGGCTTTGCAAAAAGGTGCGGAAAAAACGCGCCATTTCAAATATGTAGATTGCTTTTATTGCAGTCCAATTCATGCTGCGTCCTCCTGTACCAGGGTCACGAAAATGTCTTCGAGGCTGCTTTGACGTGTGGAAACATCACGAAAAGAAAGACCCGCAGCTGCGATGTCATTCAGCAACTGGGTTATGCCTGTACGCTCGCCTCTGGTGTCGTAAGTATAGACAACCGATGTTTTATCATGCGTCTGCGACAGCTCATATTTTGCAAGGGATTTAGGGATGGTATCGAGTGGTTCGGTCAACTGAACCTCCAGCTCTTTTTTACCCATTCGCGCCATCAGCTTGGCCTTTTCCTCGACCAACAACAGCTCGCCTTTGGCAATGATACCAACGCGATCCGCGATGGCTTCGGCCTCTTCGATGTAGTGTGTTGTCAGGATGATCGTCACGCCATCGGCTTTCAAGTCAGCTACGATGTCCCACATATCTTTGCGCAGCTCAACGTCAACACCTGCGGTTGGCTCGTCCAAAAACAGTACCCGTGGTTCGTGGGCCAATGCCTTAGCGATCAAGACGCGGCGTTTCATACCGCCCGACAATTCTTTGACCGCATTGTTGCGTTTCTCCCAAAGAGACAGACGACGCAGGATATGTTCAATCGCTGCTTCATCACGTGATTTACCAAACAAACCACGAGAAAAACGCACCGTGTTGATTACTTTCTCAAACGGCTCAAGCGCAACCTCTTGCGGCACTAAACCGATCAAACTGCGGGCTGCGCGAAAATCATCCCTAATGCAGTTTCCTGCAACCTTAACGTCACCAGACGTCGAGGAGGTGATACCACAAATCATTGAAATTAATGTGGTTTTACCTGCACCATTGGGACCAAGCAGGGCAATAATCTCACCCTCTTCGATTTCAAGGTTCACGCCTTTTAGTGCCTCAAACCCACCGTCATAGGATTTGCGCAGGTCTTTGATTTCTAGAATGTTTGCCATGTCGGCCTCCACAGAATGCTTGTGCACTCAATACGGAGTTCACCAGCCTGATACCACTGAGTAATTACGCACAAGTCGTGCGCGCTATTCTTTGCCCGTCAGACGACCCAACCAACCTTTTTTCGCGCCCTCTTCAGGCTCTTCTTCAGTCGCTTCAGGTTCTGCCGGACCCTCAAGATGTTCTTGCAGATTGCCAAAGAACTGATCCGCCATTTTCTTGGAAAACCCGTCAATAATACGGCTGCCCAATTGTGCGAGTTTACCGCCAACTTTGGCTTCGACATCATAGCTAAGCTCACACCCATCCGCCGTTTCAACCAGTGTGACTTTGGCCCCACCTTTGGCAAATCCCGCAGCGCCGCCTTTGCCCTGACCATCGATGCTAAGCGATTGATTTTCAACCATATCAGAAAGGGTAACCTGCCCCTTAAACGTCGCCTTTACGGGCCCAACTTTTTGCGTCACGGACGCCTCAAAACCATCCGTCGGACTGCCAGTCACTTCGGTCGCACCGGGCACACATGCCTTCAGAACTTCGGGGTCCAAGAGCGCTGCATACACTTCTGCTGGAGTCGCTTTGATCTGGCGGGTGTCGGTCATTTTCATCTGGTCAAATCCCTCGTTCTGGTCAGATTACCCTAACCACAAAAAATCCACATTACTATTGCTGAAAACGAATTCCGTGATAGGCCTAATTGCATGAGCACAGCCCCCCCAAACAATGCCACCATTGGAATACTATTCGTCCTAGCAGGCGTTTTCTTTATTTCAATCAATGACATGCTGATCAAACAGTTGTCTGGCGGTTACCCCCTGCATCAGATGGTTTTCACCCGTTCGATCATTGGAATTATGTTCAGCCTGATCTTTGTTCAGATGGAAGGTGGATGGCGGATTTTGCGTACCAATCAGCCCGGACTGCATGTCTTACGGGGGCTTTTGATTGTGACGTCCAATATGACGTTCTTCGTGGCTTTGGCTGCGATCCCTTTGGCCGATGCAACCGCCCTGTTTTTTGCGGCCCCCTTGTTTATCACCTTGCTATCGACTCCCATCTTGGGAGAGAAGGTTGGCCCCTTGCGTTTGGGCGCAGTAATCTTTGGTTTCTTGGGTGTCATCATCATGCAGCGCCCGTGGGAAGGCGTTGATACTTTGGGCACTTCGCGCTTGATTTTATTGCTGCCTGTTCTCGCTGCACTGACCTATGCGTTGAACCAATTGCTGACCCGCAAGCTGGGTGTGAAAAGCAAAGCTTCGGCATTGGCTGTGTACATCCAAGGAACGTTTGTCGTTGTTTCTATTGGATTTTACATCATAGCTGGCGATGGGCGTTTTGCCGAAGGGTCTGGAAACTCATCGGTCCAATTCCTGCTGCGTGCATGGATATGGCCCGCACAAAGTGACTTTTGGTTGTTCGGATTTTTGGGCCTTGCCTCAGCCGTCATTGGCTATGCTTTGAGCCAAGCGTACCGCATGGCGGATGCCGCGACTGTGGCCCCGTTTGAATACATCGGATTGCCTTTGGCCGTGTTCTGGGGATGGTTCATTTTCTCAGAATTGCCCGTCTGGGAAGTCTGGATGGGGATCGCGATGATCTTGGCCTCCGGGGTGTTCGTATACATCCGTGAAGCACAGAAAAAACGCACCCTTGTTCGGGGCCGAATGAAGGGGCGTTAACGCGCCGTTCGATGGTCTCTTTCCACTAAACTGTACAGATTACCGCATGACCTGTGCAGTTTGATCCCGCCAAAACCGCTAAATTTCAGCCCATTTTGCCAAACCGTACAGATTGACCGCCAATCTGTACATTTCATGCACCATGGCACCGTTCACAAAGAATTAACAAAGCCGCCGCGTTAACGTTTGCAGGGCTGCGTTAACTATCGGTTAGGAAATGGTCACAACCACTTTGCCCGTCGCCTTCCGTGTGCGCAACAATTCCAACGCCTCGTTCGCTTGGTCTAGTGGATAGGTCGCGCTGATGTGGGGTTTGATTTTGCCGGCGGTGTACCAGTCAATCAGGGTCTCAAAACTGTCGGTTAAAACCTTGGGGTTCACGCGGGTGTAACCACCCCAATAATACCCAATCACAGTAAGGTTTTTAACCAACAAGATATTGGCAGGAATCTGGGGCACATCACCCGATGCAAAGCCAAGCGGTAAAATACGCGCCTCAGGGTTACAGGCACGCATTGCGGCCTTGAATTGGTCACCACCGACGGGATCATACACCACGTCTGCGCCGCCCAAGGATTTAACGATCTCGCGGATGTCATCGGTTTCTGAGTTAATGAGATGATCCGCACCCGCCTCTTTGCAAATGGCCAGCTTTTCATCGTTGCGGGCCACAGCAATAACTTCGGCCCCCATCAGTTTGCCCAACTCAACCGCTGTCAGCCCAACGCCGCCAGAAGCCCCAAGGACCAACAAGCGTTCGCCCGCTTTTAGGTTTGCCTTGTAATCAAGGCCAACGTGGCTGGTACCATAGGCGATAAGGAAAGCAGCCGCATCGACAGTGTCCATCTCATCCGGAAGCGGCACACAAACATTTGCAGGGATCGCAGTGTATTCGGCCAGACCACCAAAGCCCGAGTAGGCGCCGACTTTTTGACCCACCTTTAGGTGCATCACGCCAGCGCCCAGCGCTTCGACCGTGCCGCACAGCTCCATGCCGATGGTCGCCGGCAAGGGCGGTTTTTCTTGATAGGTGCCTTTCATGATCAACAGATCACCAAAGTTCAGACCACAGGTGTGGATACGCAGCAGCACTTCGCCCGCAGCGGGGGTGGGTTTTTCCACTTCGTTCATCTGCAGCGGCTTGCCCAATTCTACAATTTGCATAGCCCGCATGATGAAATCTCCTGTGTTTAGCTTAAAATTCGTCGGCCCGATCTTCGCGCGCCATGTGGTCTAAAACCGCATTCACAAAGCTAGCTTCTTTCCCGTCTGGGAAAAATGCTGACGCTACGTCGACGTATTCCTTGATCGCGACTTTTGGTGGCACAGATGTGTCACGCAGTTCACAGCCCGCAGCGCGGAACAATGCCCGCAGTGTTGGGTCAATGCGGCCCAGCGGCCATTTGGCAACCAAAGCACGATCAGTTTGTTGATCGATCTCAGCCTGATCCTTCACAGCGCCTTCCAGCACTTGAGTGAAGTGATCGACATCACCGTCCAGCATTTGGGCACCTTCATAGGTTTCCCCAAAGCGGTAATTCAGAAACTCGGCCCGCACCAAATCGATGCTTTGGCTAGAATGTTCCATTTGGAACAGCGCTTGTACCGCATAAAGCCGTGAAGCTGAACGCATTTTGCGTCGCTGGTTACCAGATAGATTCGAGTGGATGCCGCTCATGCTGTTGTTTTTCCGTCCGTATTGCCTGCCATCAGGATATTATCCGAGGCGGGTTTGAATCCGATACCTTTGCTTTGGTTGCCCCACTTACGGCTGAGCGCAATCAGATGCAAGGCGGCAGCAGCTGCACCGCCCCCTTTGTTTTGGTCCGCAGGGTCCGCGCGGACCTCTGCCTGCTTGCGGTTTTCCACCGTTAGGATGCCATTGCCGATGCAGATTCCCTGAAGCCCCAGCATTTGGATCGCCCGCGAGCTGTCGTTGCAAACGGTTTCATAATGGGTTGTTTCACCGCGAATGACACAACCTAATGCCACATAGCCGTCAAAACTGCTGCGCCGATCTGAGATGCCGATGGCTGTTGGGATTTCCAATGCACCGGGCATTTCAACAAGGTCCCATGTGGCCCCCGCCGCTTCGATTTCGGCCTTGGCACCTGCGACCATATTGTCCGCAATGTCTTTGTAATAGGGTGACACGACGATCAGCACCTTGACCGGTTTATCAAACGTTGGACGTGCAAGGATGTGATGTTGTTCTGCTGATGCCATTAGCTGTCTCCCATGATTGGACGGGTTCCGGTGATTTCTAGCCCGTAGGCGTCCAGTCCCACATAGGTGGTCAATGGGCTGTCTGTAAGGAGGGTCAGTTGTGTTAGGCCAAGTTTGGCCAGCATTTGTGCACCAAGCCCTGTGTTTTTCACAACCTTGGGTCCGTCTTCTTCGCTCGCGAACAGTTCTTTGCGTGGTTGGCGGAAAAGGCAGATGACGCCGCGCCCTTCTTCGGCGATGAGTTCCATTGCGCGGGGCAACTCCCCGACTGATTTTGAACCAAGTCCCAAAATATCGCTGACTTCGTTCATCGCGTGGGTGCGCACCAGAACGGGCGCATCTGTTGTGATGTCGCCCTTAGACATAACCACATGTTCAATCCCGTAAGTTTGGTCAGTGAAGATGCGCATGTCCCATTCGCCGCCGTGTTCGGACGTGATGGTGCGTGCATCCGTTTCCACCACCAGATTATCGTGGCGGCGTCTGTAGGCGATCAGATCACTTATGGTCCCGATTTTTAGGTTGTGGTCTTTGGCGTAGTCCACAAGATCCGGCAGGCGCGCCATGTCACCGTCCGGCTTCATGATTTCGCAGATGACAGAGGATGGGTATTGCCCTGCAAGGCGTGCAACATCACACCCCGCCTCGGTATGCCCTGCGCGCACCAACACGCCGCCCTGACGGGCACGCAGTGGAAAGACGTGGCCCGGTGTGGCGATGTCTGCCTCAGTTTTGTCAGGGTCGATAACGGTTGCGACTGTCAGGGCGCGATCCCCTGCTGAGATGCCCGTGGTGACACCCTCGCGTGCCTCGATAGAAACAGTAAATGCCGTTTCGTGGCGCGAAGAGTTGTGCATTGCCATCATAGGCAGGCCCAACTGTTCGATCCGTTCCGCAGGCAGCGTGACACAGATTAACCCACGACCATGCGTGGCCATAAAGTTGATCGCATCCGCATCGGCAAAGTTGGAAGGGATCACCAGATCGCCCTCATTCTCGCGGTCTTCGTGATCAACCAGAATGAACATGCGCCCTGCCTTGGCATCCGCAATGATGTCTTCGATCGGTGAGATCACCGCGGATAGATCGGTTTCAACGGGTCCTGGGGTTTCAAAGCTCATCAGCGCTGCCTTTATCGAGTTCAGATTGTTGATAGCCCAATGGATAGGCCAAGGCCAGTATGGACGCGGCGGCGTTTAAGGATGGCTATCCAGCTTCAGCAAGCCGTGCGACGTAGCGGGCCAGTGTATCGATCTCTAGGTTGACCATATCGCCCAACGCGACATCGCCCCAAGTGGTGAAATCTTTGGTGTGGGGAATGAAGTTGATGCCGAATACATTGCCCTCAACCTCGTTCACAGTCAGCGAGGTGCCGTTCAGTGCAACCGATCCCTTGGACGCGATAAAGCGTGCCAGATCATTAGGAGCCCGCATTTGCACGCGGGTGCTGTCACCCTCGTCCTTAATGCTGACCACTTCGGCGACCCCGTCCACGTGGCCAGATACGATATGCCCGCCCAGTTCATCGCCAACTTTCAACGCGCGTTCTAGATTGACCCGCTTGCCCACAACCCATTTGCCAAGGTTTGTCATGTTCACGGTTTCCGCACTGATCTGCACGTCATACCAATCAGGACCCAGATCAACGACCGTCAGGCATACACCGTCCGATGCAATTGAGGCACCCATGTCGATGCCTGCTGTGTCATACCCAGTTGTGATCCGTGCACGCAGATCACCTTGTTGATCAAGCGCTGCGATGATGCCGATATCTGTTACTATGCCTGTGAACATAAGCTGTCTCCGATTGAGTTAATATTGAGGTAGCGCCGATAGATGAGGCTGGCAAGTCCGACAGTTTGGCCCTAACGGTCTTTCGCAACAATTGAGCCACTTTCGTGAATTGTACCGACCAAGGTGGATAATTGTTTCCAACGGTCATATTTTAGCCTATTTTTCAGGTAAACACGGGCCAACGACGCGTGAAAACCAAAGGAAATTGGGTGGAATCTACGCCAGAAAATAGGGTTTTCTTGTTTCGACAAGGACCACATGGGCCGTTTTTCAACCGCCTTGGGCGTATGTTGCGCAAAGCAGGATCGCAGGTCTGGCGCGTTGGCTTCAACGCTGGTGATCGCGCATTTTGATTTCATCAAACCACGTATATCCCTTTTCGCGGCAAATCAGACGAATGGACGCAGGCCTTCATTGATCTGATCGAAGAGAAGGGCGTAACCGATATTGTCCTTTATGGGGACACCCGCCCGATCCATGCATCCGCTGTAATCTAAACACCTCCTATTTTTCCAGTGCGGACACCGTCAACGGCAGCGCCGTTTCGTCTTTCAACTGATCCATAACAATTTGGCTTTGAACCCGACCAATTGACGGATGGGGTAAAAGGACGTTCTGAATGAGGTTATTCAGGCTTGTTAAGTTCGCGCAATAGACACGGAAAATGTAATCTGCCTCACCCGTCAACGTCCACGCCGCAACAATTTCGGGCTGGGATTTTGTCAGCTTTTGAATGGATTGATGGGTCTTATCTGTTTGGGATTCTGTCTGGACCTGTATGAACGCCTGTACATCCAATCCAAGTTTTTCTGCGTTTAGGCGGCAGGGATATCCGTTGATGAACCCCTCGGCCTCAAGACGCTGGCGGCGGGGGCCAATCTGGGAGGTCGACATTCCAAGGGTGTTGGATAGATCAAGCGCGGAGGTTTGGCTGTCTTGCTGCAAGTGCGCCAGAAGCTGAATATCTTTGGAATCAAGGAGAATACGCCATGGGTCCGTTTCCACATGATGCGCCAAAATCAATCATCAGTGACGAAAACCCTGCTGGCACGGATGGCTTTGAATTTGTGGAATTCTCTCACCCAGAGCCCAAAGAGCTTCGTGTTCTTTTTGCCAAAATGGGTTACGTCCACACCGCCACGCACAAATCGAAGGACATCCAGCTGTGGCAGCAAGGTGATATTACCTACGTTATCAACAATGAACGCGGCAGCCATGCGCGCCGTTTTGTAGAGGCACACGGCCCCTGTGCCCCATCGATGGCTTGGCGTGTTGTGGATGCACAACATGCCTATGATTATGCTGTCAGTAAGGGTGCTGTGCCTTATGATGGCGACGACAAGACCATGAACGTTCCTGCAATCGAGGGCATTGGCGGATCGCTGATCTACTTCATTGACCAATACTATGAGGCAAATCCCTATAACGATGAATTTGATTGGGTCAGCAAAACCCACCCTGATGGTGTTGGGTTTCATTACCTCGATCACCTGACCCACAACGTCCATCAAGGAAACATGGATATCTGGTTCAACTTTTATGGGGATCTATTTGGATTTAAAGAAGTGCGTTTCTTTGACATTCAGGGCAAGTTCACCGGCTTATTGAGCCGCGCGCTGACGTCGCCCTGTGGACGCATTCGCATTCCAATCAATGAAGATCGCGGCGAAACCGGTCAGATCGTTGAATACCTCAAGCGGTATAACGGCGAGGGCATTCAACACATCGCTGTCGGTGCGCACAACATTTATGATGCAACTGACGAGATCGCAGCGCGCGGGATCAAGTTCATGAAAGGTCCTCCAGCCAAATATTACGAGCTAAGTAAAACACGCGTTGTCGATCATGAAGAACCCCTTGATCGTATGATCAAGAACGGGATCATGATTGATGGCGAAGGTGTTGTTGGCGGCGGTGAGACCCGCATATTATTGCAGATATTCTCTCGTACCGTGATCGGGCCGATCTTCTTTGAGTTCATCCAGCGCAAAGGCGATGACGGCTTTGGTGAGGGGAACTTCAAAGCCCTGTTTGAAAGCATTGAGGCCGATCAAATCGAACGCGGCGTGATTTAGAGACGGCGCTTCGCCTGTGCCCCCCCCAGTTGGCTATCCTTAAAATGCCAAAGATGCGGGGGAAAACAACACTCCGAATTGTTCACACCAGATCACAACCGATCCGTAAGCCGATAGATCGACATCGGCAGGCACGTTGTAGGTTTGATCACCTCTGTTGCCTTTGAGCTGACCCAATGAAACCCATTCCGAGGTTTTCACATCCTGAGACGTTTGTGGATCTGGATTTGCGACCAACCACACTTCTAGGTCGGGGCCGTTCGTAACTTGAAACTCTGTGAGACGCACAAGGCCTGCACCGCCCTCAGTGCGCAGCACTTGAACGTTACCGCTGCCTTTGTGGCTGCTGTCTGCATCACGGAACGATCCGCTGGAAACTTCACTTACTTGCAATTCAGACGGTAGGCTTTCAGAGACAACTTGATCGATCCAGAGTGGCGAAGCCAAATACCAGAATGCGTTTCCTGTGGCAAAGCCAAGAATGAAAACGGGGATAGCAATTTTCAGAAAACGTTTCATGATAGGTTCCTCACATTAAGTTTGTGCCTCAAAGCGCACTAACATCTGTTTTTCGTTCCCAAACGTGCATCACGTCGGGCCCAACCGCGCGGGTTTCCCGCAAGTCAAAACGGTGCGCTGCATGTAATTTATCTAGCCCCAATGTGCCAATGCCTGGCAACCCTTCGGCCCCGATGTTTAGGCCTGCGGTAAAGCCAACCAATTGATCGACCAAGTCCGCTGCGATTAAGGATGCCGCGAGGGCGCTGCCCCCTTCGCAGAAGATGCGCGTTAGGCCGTGCGCACCCAATTGGGCCAACACGTCTTCAGCGTCCAGCTGTGCGTTGCGCACGCCGCAAGGCAGCAATGTGGCCCCCAGATCAGTCCATGTTTGGATCAGGTTCGGATCAGCGTCGCGTCCGTGGCATAGGATCACCGGAATTTCTTTGGCTGTGCGCGCCAGTTGCCCCATCAATGGCAAATCAAGGCGGCGTGATAGCACAATACGTACAGGTTGGCGCGTCACGCCAAGGTCGCGCACGGTCAGGGAGGGATCATCTGCACGCGCAGTACCACCTCCGACCATAACGCCATCGTGGCGGGCGCGCATCGCGTGGACGACGCGTCGTGCGGGGCTGTCGGTGATCCATTGGCTTTCGCCCGTGCCTGTGGCGATACGGCCATCAAAGCTTGAGGCTATTTTGAGCGTGACCATGGGGCGGCCTGTGGCCGTGCGGCGCAAGAACCCATCGTGATCGTTGAAAGCCTCATCACCCAACAGCCCCGTTTCAACAGTAATACCAGCGGCGCGCAGCATTTGCGCCCCCAGTCCGTCGACCCGTGGGTCACTGTCAGGGATCGCCATGACCACGCGGGCAACGCCAGCGTCAATCAATGCTTGGGAACAAGGTGGGGTTTTGCCGTGATGTGCACAGGGTTCCAGCGTCACAAAGACTTCGGCACCTGCGGCCTGGGCACCTGCTTGAGCAAGGGCGACAGCTTCGGCGTGTGGGCGGCCAGACGGTTGTGTCCAGCCGCGCCCAATAATGCGATTATTTTTGACAATGACACAGCCGACCGCAGGGTTAGGCCAAGTGGCCCCCTGCCCGCGCCGCCCTAACGTGAGGGCGAGCGCCATGTAGCGTGTGTCAGAGCCTAGGCTCACTCGTCAGGAGTGACGTCTGGGCGCAGTTCTGCAACGAACTTGTCAAAGTCATCCGCTTCTTGGAAGTTCTTGTAGACCGATGCAAAGCGCACAAAGGCGACCGTATCGATGCGGGCCAAGGCCTCCATCACGATTTCACCGATTTGGCCGGAACCAATGTCAGTTTCACCCATGCTTTCCAGTCTACGCACAATTCCAGAAATCATTTGATCAATCCGCTCTGGATCGATTGGGCGTTTCTGCATTGAAATACGAATGGAGCGTTCCAACTTATCGCGATCGAAATCTTCGCGTTTGCCGCTGGTTTTGATGACCACGAGATCACGCAGTTGAACGCGTTCGTATGTGGTAAAGCGCCCGCCGCAAGCGGGGCAAAAGCGTCTGCGACGAATGGATACGTGATCCTCGGCCGGACGGCTGTCTTTTACTTGTGTGTCGATGTTACCGCAAAATGGGCAGCGCATTGGCCGTTCCCCTATCAATTATTCATGCCTGTTGTAGGGTATGTTCCCTACTTATCCACAGTTATAGGACAACCGCTACGGTTTGGGTAGTAGCAAAATTCAACCACATCATAGAGGGTTAGCTTTGCGCGAAATGAACCGCCACGTTGCGTGTATGTGGTGCGGTTCGGTGTTCGAACAAGTAGATACCTTGCCATGTGCCCAAACGCATACGCCCACCTGCCACTGGTATTTGCAACGATACAGGCATCATCGCTGATTTGATATGTGCGGGCATATCGTCCGGCCCCTCATATGTATGCGTGAGGTAGGACATCGATGGATCAGTTGTGGATGGTACAAGCCGACTAAAGAAAGCCTGTAGATCGGTTTGCACTTCGGGATCAGCGTTTTCCTGGATCAACAAAGAGGCCGAGGTGTGTTGCACCATCAAGGTCAGCAATCCGTTGCCCTGTCCATTGATCCAACGCGCAGGCGCATGAGTGAATTCGTAAAGACCGGCACCGTTGGTTTGAATTTCAAATGTTGTTTGCATAATCATACCTTGGGTATTTGGGCGTTAAATACAAAAACGCCCGCGACCAAGGAGGCGCGGGCGTTTCTATGTACTGGTGACAGCGTCGTTTACTGATCCAAGAAGCTACGCAATTTGCGTGAACGGCTTGGGTGTTTCAATTTACGCAGTGCTTTCGCTTCAATCTGACGAATACGCTCACGGGTAACAGAGAACTGTTGGCCCACTTCTTCAAGCGTGTGGTCGGTGTTCATGCCGATGCCGAAACGCATACGAAGAACACGTTCTTCGCGGGGCGTCAGAGATGCCAGAACACGTGTCGTTGTTTCTTTGAGGTTTTCCTGAATGGCGCTGTCGAGTGGCAGAACGGCATTCTTGTCCTCGATGAAATCGCCCAATTGGCTGTCTTCTTCGTCGCCGATTGGTGTCTCCAAGGAAATAGGTTCCTTGGCGATCTTCATAACTTTGCGCACTTTTTCCAAAGGCATTTGCAGCTTGTGCGCCAATTCCTCTGGTGTTGGCTCACGGCCAATCTCGTGCAACATCTGGCGACCTGTCCGTACCAGTTTGTTGATCGTTTCGATCATGTGCACTGGGATACGAATTGTACGGGCCTGATCCGCGATAGAACGCGTGATCGCCTGACGGATCCACCATGTTGCATAGGTGGAGAATTTATAGCCACGACGATATTCGAACTTATCAACCGCTTTCATCAAGCCGATGTTACCTTCTTGGATCAGATCCAAGAACTGTAGGCCACGGTTTGTGTATTTCTTAGCGATGGAAATAACGAGGCGCAGGTTGGCTTCGACCATTTCTTTTTTCGCTTGGCGGGCTTCTTTTTCGCCTTTCTGAACTTGCTGCACGATGCGGCGGAATTCAGGGATGTCTAGACCGATGTATTGGCCGACTTGGGCCATGTCAGTGCGCAACTCGACAACTTTATCCAGGGAGCGTTCGATGAACATCTGCCAACCACGACCCGGACGCTGACCCATTTCTTCAAGCCAGTTAGGATCAAGTTCGCGACCACGATAGGCTTCCACAAATTCTTTGCGGTTAATGCGCGCTTGGTCAGCAAGTTTAACAATCGCAGAGTCGATCTGCATGATGCGGCGATTGATGCCGTACAGCTGATCAATCAACGCTTCGATACGGTTGTTGTGCAGGTGAAGCTCGTTCACCAACAAAACGATTTCAGAGCGCAGCTTTTGATAGGCTTTTTCGTTTTTCGCAGAGAATGAACCGTCTTCGTTCAAAGTCGCGGACAAACGATTATCCTGCATTTGGCTTAGCTTAACGTAGTCGTCAGCAATGATGTCCAAAGCGATCAAAACCTGTGGCTTTAGCGCAGCTTCCATCGCGGCCAAAGACATGTTTGCCTGTTCATCTTCATCATCGTCGTCGTTTTGAATCGGGTGACCGTCGGCATCAAGTTCTGGTGGAACTTCAACAACAGGTGCAACAGGCACAACAGGTGTTTCTTCTTCGCCCATCTGGTCACCAAAGGTGGCTTCAAGATCGATAACGTCGCGCAGCAGAATGTCCTCGGACAACAGCTCGTCGCGCCAAATTGTAATCGCTTGGAATGTCAGCGGGCTTTCACAAAGCCCAGCAATCATCGTGTTGCGACCAGCCTCGATGCGTTTTGCTATCGCGATTTCGCCTTCACGAGAAAGCAATTCAACAGAACCCATTTCACGCAGGTACATGCGAACAGGATCGTCGGTACGGTCCAGTTTTTCCTGACCCGTGCTGCCCAGTGTCAGATCACGTGTGCCTTCAGCAGCAACCAGATCCGTTGGACCTTTTGCTTCTTCTTCTTCGGCATCTTCGTCTTCAATGATGTTGATGCCCATTTCGGACAACATCGACATCACGTCTTCGATTTGTTCAGAGCTTACCTGATCAGGCGGCAAAACAGTATTTAGCTGATCGTAAGTGATATAGCCTTTTTCACGGGCTTCACCGATCATCTTCTTAACGGCAGTTTGGCTCATATCTAGTGAGATATCGCCATCAGCGCCTTCGCGCTTTGCGTCGTCATTATCTTTCGCGGCCATCAAGTGCTCCTGTTCAGGGCTCCGTAAGTGATTCGCAAAACGAATCAGTTAAAGAATCATTCACGCCTTCGGGTGATTCGGCCACCCATGTACCGTCTTTTTCCTAACGAATCCTGCCTAAAAGCAACTATGTGTCGTCTTTTGAGTACCGAATCGTTTCCATGAGTGCGTCTAATGCACTGCGCTCGTCTTTGTCCATCTTGGCCCCATTCGCGCCTAGGTCGAATTCGGCCTTGTTTTCTTCCGTGCTACGCACCGATTCCTGCACCGCTTTTGCGGCCTGAGACAGTCGGTACGTGACATCCTCGTCAGCGACACCTGTCAGATCTTCAGCCGCATCTGCGATTTCGGCATCCAATCCACGTGCTGCATTTAATTTACCCAGCTCTTCAGCCACGGTCAGGCGCACCTTTTCGACATCACCGGGAACGCGGATGCAGGGTATGATTGCGACATGGTTGGCATTCAGCAGGTTTTCAAGGGCGAAGGGCCCCAGTGCGTCATAAATATTTTCGCGCAACTCCCCTACGCTGGCCCCAAGGCTGCGCAAAATGACACGGCGGATGTCAGCGTGATCGCTGTTACGACAGGTCATGCTCTCTAACCCGCGCTCGAACTCTTCCGCCACTTCTGGTGTGCCAACAAGGGCTGCCAAAACAATCGCTTCGCGCAAGTGCTCTGTGATTTCAGGCGTCAAAGCAGAGGCAAGCGCCGATGATTTAGTCGCTGCCAATGCGTTTTGGGGCGGCTGCCATTTGCCGCCACGGAACCCACCGCCCTTATAGTTGCCGTTACGGCGCTGTGGTCCCGCACGTTTGGTCGAAAACAAATCCCAACGCAGGTCTTTGATCGCCTGACCATAGTGACCCCGAATAGAGGTGTCTTTGATCAGCTTAATTTTTTCGCGCAGCGTCTTATCAAGGGCCGCTTTGCGTTCAGGACTGTCAAAAACCATGCCTTCAGTTTCGCGCTGCCACAACAGCTGAACCATCGGGATGGCACCATCGATTATCTTTTGCAGACCGGGTGCGCCTTGCGCCTTCAGCAAATCATCAGGGTCCAGCCCTTCGGGCATCAAGGCAAAACGCAGCGATTGTCCCGCCTCAAGCAAAGGCAATGACAGATCGATCAGGCGCATTGCGGCGCGCAAGCCTGCCTTGTCCCCATCAAGGGCGATGATCGGCTCTGGTGACACCCGCCACATCATCTGCAGCTGGCTTTCGGTGATCGCGGTACCAAGCGGCGCGACTGCCCCACCAAAGCCGTGCTCGCCCAGCGCGATAACGTCCATGTACCCCTCAGACACAATCAGCGGCTGGCCTTTGCCAACTGCGGTGCGTGCGGGTCCGTGGTTGTAAAGACTGCGGCCTTTGTCGAACAATTCGGTTTCGGGTGAGTTTAGGTATTTCGCGTTGTCATTTGGATCCATCGCCCGTCCGCCAAAAGCAGTGCATCGGCCACGTGCGTCGCGGATCGGGAACATGATGCGACCTCGAAAGGTGTCATAGGGTTTGCCACCCTTCTGGCTGGGCTTGCCCAAACCAGCGCCAAGGATCAGCTCAGGGTCAACCTCTTTGGCGATCAAATGGTCCCACAACCCCTGCCACGTGTCAGGGGCAAAGCCGATTTCCCAGCGTTCTTGTGCCGGTGGCTTTAGACCACGGCCATCCAAGTAGGCGCGCGCATCTGCGCCTGCAGCTGTTTGAAGCTGGAGTTTGAAAAACTTAACCGCATGCTCCATGACCTCAGCCAATTGGGTGCGGCGGTCTGATTTTTCCTGTGCTTTGGGATCTTGGGCTGGCATCGGCATGCCGACTTCGTCCGCAAGAATGCGAACGGCCTCCATAAACCCTACGTTTTCAGTTTCACGGACAAAGGAAATCGCATCGCCTTTGGCCTGACAGCCAAAGCAATAATAAAACCCTTTTTGGTCATCGACGTGGAAACTGGCAGATTTTTCCTGATGAAACGGGCACGGTGCCCACATATCACCCTTGCCCTGATTGGACTTGCGCGTGTCCCACATGACTTTTCTCCCGACCACTTGGGACAGGCTGGCGCGGGTGCGCAAATCATCTAGGAAACCGGGAGGTAAGCTCATGGCATGTATATTGGTGCTGGTGTCGTCAGAGTCGAGTCGTCACTCGCGAGAAAGACACGCTTCTTTCCACTGAGCACTCAAATCGATGCCTTTAAGATCACGGCGTTTGAGTTGATAAATGGGTCCACTCAAAATGGTAATCGCATTGTTGTACTGCTCTGGCCAAGTTGGTTCAGTGGCGGCAATCGCTTCGGCCAATTTGCTTTCTCTTACACGATCCATCCGCGCCGTTTGGATCGCGCCAACTACGTCTGCCTGATATGCGCAGTCATCTTCTTTGCTGATTTCGTCAGCGGCAAAGGTGGGCGTGGCAAGGGCAACAAGGGCTGCAAGTAATGCAAAACGGGTCATCGGCTATCTCCGGTTGGATCAGGAATCGGGGTATTTCAGGGAATAAGACTACCCGCGAGACGCGAGACCTTCCATAGCCCTTTGCAAATCATGCAAAAGCGTACCCGCCATAGACCTGAACACCATGATCATAAATGTATCATCCCCAGTGCGGGTGATCGAGCTGGCCATGTGCATCAAATCGCTGCGTGCGGTATGCCCTTTTTTGAAAACGTGACTGCGTAGATCTAATGGTGTGACACGGGCCAATACATCCGCAGCACCCGCGCCTTTCAGCGTGACAACCGTCCACCCGTCGCTTTGGTCAGTAAGGGCAGCGTAGTTTGCCAATCCTTGATCCGCCTCACATCCCATCAAGATGAATTGTTCGCGGCCAAACCAAATCGCCCGTGCGCTCGCCTTGGCAGTGCTTCGGTTCGCGGCGGGTACGGTCATTCCATGTGCCGTCTTCAAAGCAGCAGACAGGTCTTTGCCCGTGTCGTTGAAGGGTGAGATAGATGTGACTGGCCCAGCCGCCATCTCAGACAGAGTAACGTTGCCAAGTGTAAGTGGCACGAAGCCATCCATCGGTGTTTTTGCAATCAAATCAACCACGGGTACGTTCCCCTTTCGGATCAAAGACAACTGGGTCACAGACTTCGACAATTGTTTCGATCTGGCGCATGTGATCAACCATTCGCAATCTATCCCCCAATCTCTCAGGCCCACCGCGTACAAATCCCAATGCCATGAAGTGCCCCAAGGTTGGTGAAAATGCGACAGAGGTCAGGTAACCTTTGTCAAATTCAGCGGTGGCCTCGTCCCCTTCATTATACAAATGCGCGCCTGCGGTCAGCTGTTTCACTGCCCCTACGGGCTTAAAGCCCATAAGACGTTCACGGTCTTCATCCAGCATTCCATCACGCGCGGCCATGGTTTTGCCGATGCAATCCTTCTTGGCGCTGATCATCCGCCCCATGCCGATATCAAAGGCGGTCACCCGACCGTGGATTTCCGCGTGGGTGATGAACCCTTTTTCGATGCGCAACACATTGAGCGCTTCGACCCCATATGGTCCGCCGCCCATTTCTGTGGCCTTGGCAGTCAATGTACGGAACAGGCTGTCGCCGTATCGCGCAGGCACTGCGATTTCATAGGCATGTTCGCCTGAGAACGAGATACGGAACAACCGCCCCTGAACGCCCGAAATGCTAACATCGCCACAGGCCATGAACGGCCATGTTTCGTTATCAAGTGTTTGGTCCAACAGGCCATTCAGCAGTTCGCGTGACTGCGGCCCTGCAACGGCGAACTGTGCCCATTGTTCGGTCACAGACATCAGACGCACATCCAATTCAGGACGCAGCACCTGGGTCACAAATTCAAGGTAGCGCATCACGGCACCCGCAGCGGCCGTTGTGGTGGTCATCACGAAATGGGTTTCCGACAGACGCGCGGTGGTCCCATCGTCCATCACATAACCGTCTTCGCGCAGCATCAAGCCGTAGCGCACGCGCCCGACTTTGAGGCTGGAGAACATGTTGGTGTAAACAAAATCAAGCAGTTCCGCCGCGTCTGGCCCTTGAATATCGATCTTACCCAAGGTCGACACATCACACACGCCAACTGCGTTGCGCACATAGCCCACTTCGCGGTCACACGATTGTCGCCACGTCTTTTCGCCCTTGATCGGGAAATAGCTGGGGCGATACCACAGCCCAGCTTCCATCATCGGTGCGCCGTCTTCAATCGTTGCCACGTGGCTGGTGGTTTTACGTTCAGGCGCAAAGCCTTTGCCCTCTGCCCCTGCCCCAAAGGCCGCCATTGCAATTGGGCTATAAGGTGGGCGGAAGGTTGTGGTCCCTGTTTCAGGAATACCGCGCCCAGTGGCATCCGCGAGTAACGCAAGGGCTGTGACGTTTGAGTTCTTACCCTGATCCGTCGCCATCCCTTGAGTGGTGTAGCGTTTCATGTGCTCAACAGAACGGAAGTTCTCGAACGCCGCTTGTTTCACATCCTTCACCGAAACATCATTTTGGAAATCGACCCATGCGCGACCTTTGCCCGGGACCGCCCACAATGGTTCCATTTTGTAAGCTGTGTCTTCGGCCTGTGGCATATCTATTTCAACAGGTGTTTTGCCCAAAGCGGTAACAGCCTTTGCTGCCGCCTCAAGCCCCGCGCCCAAACAGGCGTGGGTTGAGAAATCGCCATTGCAGGCACCCGCCACCGTCATGTTAGGGATTGTGCCTTCTTTGGGCACAAAGCTGGCGATATCTTCGCGCCACATCGGTCTGCCGTTCATGTGACATGTCAGATGCACAGTTGGGTTCCAGCCGCCAGACATCGCCAAGCAATCGGTTGAGATGCTTTGGGTACCAGCAGAGGAACGCACGGTGATGGTTTCCAGCCCCTTACGCCCCGTGGTGCCGCACACATGCGCCCCTTTGATCAAAGTATAGTCGCCCAGCGCTTGCACATTGGAACGGCTGTCGATCACGGCGGCCACATGCACACCAGCGGCCTGCATATCCATCGCAGTCCGGTGCGCATCATCGTTGTTGGCAAAGACCGTGATCGCCTTGCCCGGTGCTACGCCCCAGCGGTTTAGGTAACTGCGCACAGCACCCGCAGTCATAATTCCCGGGCGGTCGTTGTTTTGAAACGCAATCGGACGCTCAATCGCGCCTGCGGCTAAGATCGATTGTTTGGCCACGATCCGCCAAAAAGTTTCAAGAGGCGCTTTGCCATCACGCACAGAGGTGTGGTGGTTTACCCGTTCTAACGCCCCAAAGGTCCCTTGATCATAGACGCCAGCAACTGTTGTGCGCGTCATCAGGCGCACATTGTTCATTTCACGCAATTGCGCGACGATGCCAGCCGCCCAGTCAGCACCCGCCTGGCCATCAACCTCAAAGCTCTCGCTGTTCAGACGACCGCCCATAACGCTGTCTTCATCAGCCAAGATAACGTCAGCGCCAGAATTCGCAGCCCTAAGTGCCGCCATCAAACCCGTAGGACCAGCACCGATCACCAGCACATCACAATGCGCATAGGCGCGTTCATATTTGTCCGACTGCTTTTTGCCACTCAACGCGCCAAGGCCCGCGGCACGGCGAATGATCGGTTCATACACACGTTCCCAAAAGGCACGCGGCCACATGAAGGTTTTGTAATAGAAACCCGCGCCCAAGAATGGGGAAGCCAGATCATTCACAGCCATCACATCATATTCCAACGATGGCCATGCGTTTTGGCTGCGCAGCTCTAGCCCCTCGTAAATTTCCTGAACCGTGGCACGCACATTGGGATCCGTTGCGCCATCACGCCCGACAGTCATCAAGGCATTCGGTTCTTCGCTGCCAGCGGTTAAAACACCGCGCGGGCGGTGGTATTTAAACGAACGGGCCATAAGGCGAATGTCATTGGCCAGAAGTGCGGACGCAACAGTATCACCTGCAAACCCGCGATATTGAATACCATCAAAGCTAAAGGAGATTGGGGTGCTTTGGTCGATCTGACCTTTTCCAGCAACTCTCATGCCTTTGTCCTCTTTATCTCTTTCGCCAACTTCGCGCCTGAAACCTCGTGTGTCACAGTGTTGCGGCTGACCACGATCCAAGAGCCACAGCCAGATTCATGCTGCCACAAATCGCGGTGTTCGCCGGGTTGGTTGTCACGCAGGTAAACGTAGTCCTGCCACGCATCATCCCCTGCATCAGGTGCGGGGCGGTTCAGGGCAACATCGGCCCCTTGATAATAAAACTCGCGGATATCGCGTTCACCGCAAATGGGACATGGAAGGCGCATCAGTTCACTCCACGATGGGAAACTGTCCCATCAATCATTGGTCCGAAGATATATTGGCAAAATTCAAACATCACTGACCCCTAGTGCAAATTATGTTGAGAGCCCGAAGCCTCTTCATCCATGATGCCAACGCCAGTGCGGAAGCGGTCCAAACGATGTTTTGTCGCAACGGGGTGCGGATAGTCTGTGGCCATCAGATGGGCAAAGACGTGCCCTGATCCTGGCGTGGCCTTGAACCCGCCGTAGCACCAGCCACAATTCACATAGAGACCGTCGACATGGGTTTTGTCGATGATGGGTGAGCCGTCCGCTGACATGTCCATGATCCCGCCCCAACTGCGCAGTACCTTGGCCTTGGTGATCGCTGGCATCAAAGTGCACGCGCTTTCGATCACGTGTTCCGCCATGGGTAAGTTGCCCCGTGAGGCATAGCTGGAATACAAATCCAAGCTGCCACCAAAGACCAAACCACCTTTGTCAGATTGGCTGATGTAAAAGTGTCCCGCCTCATAGGTGATCACGGTATCGATCATTGGCTTTAGCCCCTCAGTTACGAAGGCCTGCAAAACGTGACTTTCGATTGGAAGGCGCATACCGGCCATTGCCGCCACTTCGCTAGAGCGACCAGCGGCGGTGATACCGATCTTTTTCGCGCGGATGGGGCCACGTGTGGTTTGCACACCTTTGACCACGCCATCCACAACATCGATGCCTGTTACTTCACATTGTTGGATTAGATCGACACCGCGTTGGTCTGCAGCGCGGGCAAAGCCCCAAGCCACCGCATCGTGACGCGCCGTGCCACCACGGGGATGATACAGGCCGCCATAGATTGGGAAGCGTGTTTGATCAAAATCAAGGTAGGGCAACATTTTTCGCAAAGCGGCGGTGTCGAGCAGTTGCGCATCATCCCCTTGGGACGCCATCTGATTGCCGCGCCGCGCAGCTGCATCGCGTGAACCATCAGAGTTAAACAGGTTAATGATCCCACGCTGAGAGTGCATGACGTTGTAGTTAAGGTCCTCTTCCAGACCTTCCCATAGCTTCAGGGAGTGGCTGTAGAATTCAGAGTTGCCCGGCAAGCCATAGTTCGCCCGAACGATTGTGGTGTTACGCCCAACATTACCACCGCCCAAGTACCCTTTTTCCAAAACGGCAACGTTGGTAATACCGTGAACGGATGCAAGGTAATGTGCCGTCGCCAGACCATGGCCACCACCCCCGATGATGATCACATCATATTCGGCCTTCGGCTCAGGATTGCGCCAATGGGGCGTCCAACCTTTGTTACCGGTCAGTCCTTCTTTCAGAACACGTAAACCTGAAAAGCGCATGTTTGATCCTCCACATGGCAACCCTGTCGTGGAACCCACGAAATACTAGGACGGTAGGCCAAGAATTGCTTGGCACCTTTTTACTAAAAGTACCTCATATTTTCTGTCCCTGATCGTCAATACAAAAAACAAAAACGCCCCCATTGAGTTTCAATGGAGGCGTTTGATTTTCTAAACCGTCTAAAGGTTAGTCTTTTAGACTAAAGGCCTTTTGCACGGTAGCTGGCCGCAACCTTTTCGATAGAAACCAAATAGGCCGCAGTACGCAGATCTTTTACGTCATCACGTCCATGCCAAACTTCGCGCATAGACTGATAGGCAATGCGCATCGTGTCATCCAGACCAGAGCGAACCAATTCCAACTCATCCGCACCGCGCAAATAGCGGTCCTTAAAGTTCGGGCTTAACTCCCAACCGATGCCTGAATCAGAGCTGAGGCGCTCAAGCTCATCAACAACCAATTGGTGGCGCGACTCTTCCTGACGGCGTTGCATGCGACCAAAACGAATGTGGCTAAGGTTTTTGACCCACTCAAAGTAGGAAACCGTAACACCACCAGCGTTCGCATACATATCTGGAATAATGACTGTGCCTTTGTCGCGCAGGATTTCATCCCCGCCCGCAGTGACAGGACCATTCGCAGCCTCAATGATAAGAGGTGCCTTGATACGATCGGCATTGGTGATGTTGATCACACCCTCAAGTGCCGCTGGGATCAAGATGTCACATTCTTCTTCAAGAACTTTTGCACCGTCTTCAATGAAGGACGCATCAGGGTAACCTGCCACGCCACCATGTTTTGAAATCCATTGCTGAACAGCGTCTACGTTAAGGCCATCTGCATCAACCAGCGCACCATCACGTTCGATAATGCCGATGATTTTGCATCCATCTTCTTCGCCTAGGAATTTGGTCGCGTGATAGCCCACGTTACCCAAGCCTTGAACAACAACGCGTTTGCCTTCCAAGCCGCCAGTCAAACCAGCTTTTTGCATGCCCAATTCATCGCGGAAGAATTCACGCAGTGCGTATTGTACACCGCGACCCGTCGCTTCGACACGGCCAGCGATCCCGCCTGCGTTCAATGGCTTACCTGTAACACAGGCTTTGGCATTGATGTCAGTCGTGTTCATCCGGGCATATTGATCGGCGATCCATGCCATCTCGCGTTCGCCCGTGCCCATATCTGGTGCAGGCACGTTCTGGGAAGGATTGATAAGGTCGCGTTTGATCAACTCATATGCAAAACGACGCGTGATCAACTCAAGCTCATGGTCATCATATTGACGTGGATCGATGCAAAGACCGCCTTTGGAACCCCCAAACGGTGCCTCAACCAGCGAACATTTGTACGTCATCAACGCGGCCAGAGCCTCAACTTCATCTTGGTTAACGCCCATTGAGAAACGAATGCCACCTTTAACAGGTTCCATATGTTCAGAGTGGACAGACCGATAACCGGTGAATGTTTGAATTTTCCCGCGCAGACGTACACCAAAGCGCACGGTGTAAGTCGCGTTACAAACCCTAATCTTCTCCTCAAGCCCTGGCGGTAAGTCCATTAACGCAACTGCACGATTGAACATCATGTCTACACTTTCGCGAAAACTCATCTCTTGGGGGGCACTCATCTGACAACTCCTTTTGGGTCAGAACGACTCGACTTTGCGTCGATCATTGGCAGGACCTTATGGTTATAAGGTTAATGAACGCGAATTATCTTAGGATAACTAAAAACGTCCATGCGAGCTGTATTGCACATTTTTTAGGCGATTTAAGAACAATTTTGATAAATCAACTAAATATATTTCTCTGAGTCAAAAAACCCATTTTTGCCTGAAGTTTTGCCAACGTCTCCAATTTGACTAAATTAGCTCTCACTTCCGAAACAATCCCATTTCAACACCCGTGATTGTTTCATCGCCTATCGAAAGAACATAGCATCTCCCCGCCATGAACAGATTTTAGACACATTTGCCCATCATGAACATCATCGAAGTAGTGGGTGACTGGTAACCCTCTTTAATAAATGGATGCTAAAAATTTATGTGCATAAAAAAACAAGAACCGCAGCTAAATTAAAGCTGAAGATGCGTAAGTTCATTCGTACGTTCGATCACTTTGCCCGTGACGAAGACGGCGCGATGACGATTTTTGCGATTATGATGTTCTTGATGATGCTTATGGTCGCTGGCATGGGCGTTGACCTGATGCACAACGAGATGAAGCGCACCAAAATGCAAAACACGATAGACCGTGCAGTTTTGGCTGCAGCGGATTTGGACCAAACATTGGACCCTGTCGAAGTCGTTAATGACTATTTTGATAAAGCTGGAGTTGATGGTTACCTCTCGGAAGTAACCGTCGATCAAGGCCTTAACTTTCGAACGGTTAAAGCCACTGCTTCAGCGACGACAGCAACACAATTCATGTCCTACTTCGGTGTGAATGAATTGAGCACTCCGGCTGCAAGTGGCGCTGAAGAACGTATTTCAAATGTTGAGATCTCTTTGGTTTTGGACATTTCTGGTTCGATGGGCAGCAACAGCCGCATTTATAACATGCGCAATGCGGCCAAGACATTTGTTGATCTTGTTATCAAAGACGAGACTGAAGACCTGATTTCCGTTTCATTGGTGCCCTACACCGCCCAATCGAACGCAGGTGAAGACATTTTCAACGAATTGAACATCACGAAGCACCACGGCTATTCATACTGTGTGGATTTTGAAATCTCTGATTTCAACACCACTGTTATTGATACGAACAAACAATATAAACAGATGCAGCATTTTGAAAGAGGCTGGAGCAGATATTGGAGCAACCAATCCATCTCTAACCCAACTTGTCCGAAGCAGAGTTATGAAGAAATAAAACCGATTTCTCAGAATAAGGCTGCGTTGAAGTCTACGATTGGAAGCTATTCAGCACGTTCTAACACAGCAATTAATCTGGGCATGAAGTGGGGTGTCACCCTTTTGGACCCTAGCTTCCAACCGATAACCCAAAAGTTAAAGAACAAGGGTAAGATTGAAGGCGTTTTCGCAAACCGCCCTGCCAGCTATCACGACGAAGAAACTTTGAAGACAATCGTTCTGATGACAGACGGCGTCAACGTTGACACAGTGCGAATCGCTGATCGTTATTACAACAGCGCAAGCGAACGCGTACACTGGAACCGCAACGCTCTTGATCGTTATCTATATTACAATGTTCGCTCATGGCAGCGCTCCAGTTGGTACTACACGAAATACACAGCAAACCAGGCAAACTCTATGCTTAGCAGTATCTGCTCAGCCGCCAAAGGCAAGGGTATCGTCATCTGGTCCGTTGGGTTCGAAGTGACCGACGCAAGTGCAAATATCATGCGGTCTTGTGCCTCATCACCAAGCCACTTCTTCCGTGTGGAAGGCGTGGAGATCACCGAGGCGTTCCAAGCGATCGCAAGCCAAATTAATCAGCTAAGGTTGGTACAATGATCAGAGCTTTCAAAGCGTTCATGAAACGGTTTCAGCGCGAAGAAGATGGTAACATGACCATCGAATTCGTGCTAGGCATCCCGATCGTCTTTATGATCTTTCTCTCGACCGTTGAGGTTGGTATTTACACCATGCGCCAAATGTTTTTGGACCGCGGTGTAGATTTGGCAGTGCGCAACCTGCGTTTGAATACGGGTCTAAATCTTGATCACGGCGCTTTGCGCAGCTTGGTTTGTAACTACTCAGGTTTCCTAGAGAATTGCGCAAGCGAACTAACGTTGTCGCTAAATTCTATCGACATTCGGACTTACAGTGGTCCAACGGGGCAACCAAGTGATTGCAACAATACCTACCCAGCGATTTCACCGTCGCGCAATTTCTCCCATGGTGGTGAACACCAGGTGATGTTGATCGTTGCGTGTTACGAATTCCGTCCGCTGTTTCCAACAACCGGTTTGGGATTTGCCATGAACGAAGACGGCCGATCAATGATGTACGGTTTCTCAGGTTTTGTTCAGGAGCCATCATGATGTTTATGTCAAAGCTGCGCAAAGCCGCATCGATCTTTCGTCGAGAAGAAGATGGAAGTGTCGCGATTGAAACTGTGATCTTGGTTCCAATCCTGTTTTGGATGTTCCTGACTTCGCTTGGAATTTTCCATGCTTACCGTCAGCATTCGATCAGCCAAAAAGCGGGTTACACAATTGGCGATATGATCTCGCGAGAGACCAACCCAATTGATCGTGAATACATGGAAGGTGCGCAGAAACTTCTTCAGTTTTTGACACTAGCCGATTTGAACGACACAACCATTCGGATCTCTTCAGTAAAATACGATGAGGACCAAGATATCTATTTGAAAGAATGGTCCAAAGTTCAAGGTGGTAGTAAGGGCGAGTTGTCCGAAGATGAAGTTGCTGGCTTACACAGCCGACTGCCCATCATGAAAGACAATGAGTTCATGATAATTGTCGAGACATGGGTCGATTATACGCCGATGTTCGACATCGGTCTCGAACAGCATGATGTCGTAAACTTTGTCTTTACTCGCCCACGTTATGCGCCACGGGTATGCTGGGATGAATGCGATTAAAGATCGCGCTGTGCGAGTGTGACAGCAATGATTTCGGATACAAATTTTGTTTGTTGTCCCGGCGTCATACCACCAATCCCGATACGGCGTCCTGAACGCCACCAAAGCCCCGGACGCCAGCTGCGTGTGCCGGGGCTTTTAAGTCTTAGAAGAAATCCATTTGACGGTTTGAACGCGAAAAACCCGCGATCAATACTTTCGATATCATCAAGCGTGCAGATCAATTCGCCAGAGCTGTCGCGCAGTTCACTTGCCGTAAGCTCAATCACCGTTGCGGTTGCACGGCGCATTTTGTCTGCGATCCAAAGAGATGCCGATCCAGTGGCAAGCAAGAACACTTGGCCAAGGATTGCAGGTGGTTGTGTAAAGCTGACGTAGATCAACAGGAAACCCAGCAGGGCCAACGATGCAATTCCAAGAACACGACGTCCCATAGACGCCGATATGGTTCCGATGACTTCGTCGCTCATTCTGCTCACTCCCAAGGTCCGTGCTGATCGCACTTGTTGCATGGACCTACTCTGAATGCAGGGGATGCAGCAAGGGTTGGAGACGTTAGCGTTTTGGTACGACCTCGTAACCGCGTTCCTCTGGTTCATCATCAATCAGTTCTGTTGGGAAGCCGGGTGCGGTGACAGATAGACCTGTCGCCTCTTCCAATCGCTCAATCATACGGTCCGATTGTGCCCGTTCGCCGTAGCGTTTTTGCCCATCCGTCATCATTTCAATCATCAATGGTGACAATTCAAGCGGGACATCGTTGCGGTCTGCGATGGCTTGAAACAAGCCGATATCTTTTTGGATTAAGTCCATTGTGAAATTCACATCACGGCTGCCTGACAGGATCAGTTGACTTTCAGTTTCATGTACAAAT
>DLQI01000037.1 GCA_002478745.1 Rhodobacteraceae bacterium UBA7436
CGTATTTACCCCGTGCAAGGCGCGGTGACCAGAGGGCTATATCTTGATTGTGACTGGTGCGTCGATCAGGATTTCCTGAGGGGTTATTTTGGTGCCAATGCAAAGGGTTTCAACCCCTGCGTCGCGCGCTGCTAGATAGGCTGCGTGGTAATCAGGATCGATGTCAGTTGCCAAAGTGAACGAGGTACAGTCTGTGCGTTGAACCAAATAAAGCATCACCGCGCGATGTCCTTGCACCACCATATTTGACAGCTCTTGCAGGTGTTTTGCGCCACGTTTGGTGACGCTATCTGGAAACTCTGTCTGCCCTGGGGTCCGGCTCAGGGTGACTGATTTCACTTCGACATAGCAATCTGGCAATTTATCTTGGGTCAGCAGGAAATCTATGCGTGAGTTTTCACCGTATTTTACTTCTGGGCGTACGGTTTCATAGTCCGCAAGTTCGGGAATTTGTCGTTTTTCAAGCGTTTCGCGCAAGGCACGGTTAGGGACTGAGGTGTCGACGCCTGTAAAATGCCCATTCTCATGTTCTATTAAACGCCAGCCGAAATTCAGCTTTCGCTTGGGATCATCATTGGGCTCTAGCCATACTTTCATGCCCTCATCTGCCAATCCCATCATCGAACCGGGGTTGGCGCAATGGGCTGTTATTTCGCGCCCATCTTCCAAAATGCAATCCGCAAGGAAGCGCTTGTAACGACGAATTAGGCGGGCGGGGATAAGATCAGTTTGAAAGCGCATGTATGCAGGACTATACTTGTCTTAACGGACCCTCAAGGAGGCTGATATGCCCAACCCAACTGCTGCGATGCTTGTCATAGGTGATGAAATCCTTTCGGGTCGAACACGAGACGCAAATATGTATCACCTTTCAGGTGAGTTAACGGCTGCTGGGATAGACCTGCGTGAAGTGCGGGTGGTCAGCGATGACGCCGATGCCATCGTTGCAGCGGTAAAAGCACTGTCTGCGGCCTATGATACGGTTGTGACTTCTGGTGGGATTGGCCCTACGCATGACGATATCACGGCGGATTGTATCGCAACGGCATTCGGTGTGAAGATCGATGTACGCGATGATGCGCGTGCGTTGTTGCAGGCCCATTACGACAGCAAAGGTACTGAACTGAATGAAGCGCGGTTGCGCATGGCCCGCATTCCGGATGGGGCAACTTTGATCGACAATCCCGTTTCGATTGCACCGGGTTTTACCATGGAAAACGTTCATGTGATGGCGGGTGTCCCTGCGGTGTTTCAAGCGATGGTGGCCACGATCTTGCCAACCCTAACGGGGGGCGCGCCACTATTGAGCAGCACATACACGATCAACCGTGGTGAAGGTGATATCGCGGGGCCACTGGGCGCTTTGGCTAAGGAATTTCCTGCGCTCAGTATCGGTAGTTACCCTTTTCAGAAAGACGGCAAGTTTGGCTCAAACATTGTGATACGTGGTGCTGACAGCGCTGAGGTTGAAGCGGCGCGCTCTAAGCTTGCCATCGTGTTTCCCGAATGAGTGCCACTGCACAACAGCTCTATGATATCTGTGACGGTACTTGGCCTGCCGCTGCGACAAAGCGGCTTGGACCGTGGACGTTGCGCGATGGGCAGGGGGGCGGCAAACGTGTTTCGGCGGCCACTGCTGAGGGTTCAGTGCAAAAGACGGATATTCGTATGGCTGAGGTCGCTATGCAGGATATGGGCCAGACGCCATTGTTCATGATCCGTGACGGTGATGAGGCATTGGATCAGTTGCTAGAATCTCATGGTTATGAGGTTGTTGATCCGGTTGTGATGTACTCAATACCGGTGAATGCGCTGACAGAGATTGAGATCCCCCTTGTTACAACGTTTTGTGTTTGGGAACCGTTGGCGATTATGGCGGAGATATGGGCCAAGGGTGGGATAGGCCCTGCGCGGCTGGATGTGATGGCACGTGCAGTCAATAAAACAGGAATTTTGTCACGTTGGAATGAACAGCCTGCCGGTGCAGCATTTGCTGCAATCAGTGACGGTGTTTGCATGGTTCATGCTGTTGAGATTTTGGAACATCAACGCAGACAGGGAGTTGGTGTTTGGATGATGCGCCAAGCCGCATTTTGGGCGGCTGAACAAGGTGTGCAAGAATTGGCGGTTTTATGTACGACTGCCAATATTGCTGCGAACGGATTGTATAAATCGCTCGGCTTCTCTGCAAAGGGCCACTACCATTACCGCCAGATGCAAAAGGAAACGTCATGATCAAGCACCCAAATGCCCTAGACCTCCCAATGGCTGATCCATTGCCTGAGGCGACACAGAAATATTTCGATATATGTCAGGAAAAACTGGGCATGGTGCCGAATGTTTTGCAGTCTTATGCGTTTGACGTGTCTAAGCTCAATACGTTCACTGTGATGTACAATGACATCATGTTGGCTGACAGCGGGCTAACGAAGTTAGAACGTGAAATGATTGCTGTTGTCGTTAGTTCTATTAACAAATGCTTCTATTGTTTGACGGCGCATGGTGCTGCCGTCCGTCAATTATCTGGCGATCCTATGTTGGGCGAATTGATGGTCATGAACTGGCGCGCTGCTGATTTGGACGCCCGCACATTTGCGATGTTGTTATTTGCTGAGAATCTAACTCACGCCAGCGCTAAAACGTCTGAGGCAGACCGTGAGAGATTGCGTGAGGTTGGCTTTAGCGACGCGGACATCTTTGATATTGCATCTGTTACAGGGTTCTTCAACATGACCAATCGTATCGCGAGTGGCATCGATATGCGTCCGAATGACGAATACCATAGCCAACACAGATGAACCGTTTATCGTTTAGCATATTGAGTGCCGTAATTTTGTTTGCTCATCCAGCCCTTGGGTTGGGATTAAATTTGCCTGCCAATGCTCAAAAAATGCAACAAACGAACAGCAACCTCGATAGTTACATCGCCCCCATTGGCCCATTTAAAGATGGAGCGATGAAAACCAAACTGA
>DLQI01000108.1:0-1957 GCA_002478745.1 Rhodobacteraceae bacterium UBA7436
GGCGCGTTTGGATAAAGCTCTGTTCGACTGACCGCTCACAGAGCTTGGCTGAACCATCACCTCGTGTTTCTCTGGTGCAATCAGGTTCATTTTCAAAAAAAACAGAAGACATCTGCAAGCCTGATGCCGATAGCCATTCAATATTCTTCACCTACTATTCCTATGAACAACAATCATCTTAGGAAATGTCATGTCTGCCAGCTACTTCGCCCCAAAAGGGGGCCATCCGGGTCAAGATCAACTGTTGACTGACCGTGCAGTTTTCACTGACGCCTATGCTGTTATTCCTAAAGGTACGATGCGCGACATTGTAACGAGCTTTCTGCCGTTCTGGGACAAAACTCGTTTGTGGGTTATTGCACGGCCGCTCAGCGGATTTGCTGAAACCTTCTCGCAATATATCATGGAAGTTGGACCGGGCGGTGGGTCAGACCGTGCCGAGACAGACCCCGAAGCCGAAGGGGTGCTTTTTGTGGTTGAGGGTATTGCCACTCTTACTGTGGACGGGAAATCCCACACGCTGACACCTGGCGGCTATGTATTTCTACCGCCACAGTCTGGCTGGACACTACGTAACAATAGCGACGAGATGTTGCGTTTTCACTGGATTAGAAAAGCGTATGAAGCTGTTGAGGGGCTCGATCACCCCGAGGTGATCATCGCGAACGAGCAGGACATTGCACCAACAATTATGCCTGACACAGATGGCAAATGGGCAACTACGCGTTTTGTGGATCCCAGTGACATGAGGCACGATATGCATGTCACAGTCGTGACCTTTGAACCAGGCGCCGTCATTCCGTTTCTGGAAACCCATGTGATGGAACACGGTCTATATGTGTTGGAAGGCAAAGCCGCATATCGGTTGAACACGGATTGGGTCGAAGTTGAGGCGGGCGACTATATGTGGCTTCGCGCCTTCTGCCCCCAAGCATGTTACGCGGGCGGCCCAGGACCCTTCCGCTATTTGCTGTATAAAGACGTAAACCGTCAAATGCCGCTGCGCCCAATGGGAAAGCTGTAAGCCAGCCTGGCGTTATACGCTGATAACACTGCCACCAATCGCTGCCGAAAGCTCCTGTGCGGCCGCAACGACTTCTGTGCTAAACTTGGCAACCTGTTCTGTTCCGACACGCGATGTCGGGCCAGACACTGATATGCCCGCTACAGCCTCACCGTGAACGTCGAAAACCGGGGCAGCGATGCACCGCATGCCGATATTGCGTTCCTCACCATCTATCGCATAGCCCCGCACGCGGGTAATGGCCAAATCATCCATTAACGTATCGCGATCTGTCAACGTGAACTCCGTGAACTGTTCAAGTGGTGCTACAGATAAATGAGTGTCGATTCGTGCAGCGTCCATGTGCGCCAACAGTGCTTTCCCGATACCAGATGCATGTAGGCGGGATAACGTACCAGGGGGGAAAAACGCACGGATACTGGCATGGGTTTCTACCTGACTGACAAACAACACATGGCCATTTTGTTCAATTCCGAGGTTTGCGGTCTCTCCTGTCGCATCCATTAGATGACGCATAATAGGGCGTGCGCGTTCCACCAGTGATGTACGTTTCAAAAACCGGGAACCAATGACAAAGGCACGCGGACCAACATGCCAAACTTGGTCAATCTGATCAAACTCCACCAACCCCCTGCCCTCAAGTGTAACCAAGATACGGTAAACTGTCGCAGGGGATTCTTTTAGATCAGAGGCTAGCGTAGACAGCGACTTGCCCTGTGCTTCACTCAGAAACTCAAAAACCACCATCGCGCGGTCCAAAGATTTAATAGTATTTTGAGCCGTCTTGTCATCCCAGTCGCGCGGCCTCCCCCGTGCCTTTCGAGAGCCCTGCTTTGCACTGTTCTGAGAATCCATAAGATGCGTTCCATTTTATACGAAAGACAAATTCACCATATGAAAAATACAAGCATCTGACAATAAGAGATTTTCCCT
>DLQI01000108.1:2162-7805 GCA_002478745.1 Rhodobacteraceae bacterium UBA7436
TTCTGAAGTCCAAGACGGCTCACATCTTTATCTTCCCTTCCACTGGGACGGGCGGTTGGGAAACGACTCTTACGAACACCCTCTCCAAGGGCGACAAAGTTCTGGCCGCACGTAACGGTATGTTCGCACATCGCTGGATCGATATGTGCCAGCGGCACGGATTGAATGTACAGGTTGTTGAAACGCCTTGGGGACACGGTATTCCTGCTGACGATTATGCAGAGATTTTGAAGTCCGACACCAACCACGAGATCAAAGCCGTTCTGGCCACGCACAACGAAACAGCGACTGGTGTTAAGTCGGACATTGCGGCCGTTCGCGCCGCACTCGACGCCGCAGACCATCCTGCACTCCTTTTCGTAGACGGTGTTAGCTCTATCGCATCAATGGATTTCCGGTTTGACGAGTGGGGCGTCGATGTCGCCGTAACCGGCAGCCAAAAAGGCTTCATGTTGCCTGCAGGTCTGGCCATCGTCGGATTTTCCGAAAAAGCGGTCGTTGCCACGGATACCGCTGATCTGCCGCGCACCTTCTTTGACATCAAGGACATGCAAAAAGGGTACGATAACAGCGCCTTCCCATACACACCACCGGTTGGCCTGATGAACGGTCTGAAGCTGGCTTTGGAAATGATACTGGACGAAGGTATCGACAACGTCGTCGCACGCCATACGCGTATTGCAACAGGCGTGCGCCTTGCTGTTGAAGCTTGGGGTCTCGAGCTCTGCGCCGTCTCACCAGACGTCTATTCGGACACAGTGTCAGCAATCTGCACGCCCGAAGGTTTCAACGCCACGGATATTGTCACACATGCCGCAGACGTCTACGGCGTCGCGTTCGGTGTCGGCCTTGGTGAAGTTGCGGGTAAAGTTTTCCGTATCGGCCATTTGGGAAGTCTCACAGATGTGATGATGCTCAGTGGTCTTGCCACAGCAGAAATGTGCATGGTTGATCTCGGGCTGGATATCAAACTTGGTTCCGGCGTCGCAGCAGCACAAGAATACTACCGCACAAACCCGGCCGCATCACAGAAGGACGCTGCATAATGCTGGATGAAGAACTGTATATCCCAACCTATCAGGACATGCTCGATGCGCATGAGCGAATCAAGCCACATATCAACCGCACACCGATCCGGACATCTGCCTATCTCAATGAGCTGACCGGCGCGCAGATGTTCTTCAAATGCGAGAATTTTCAGGAACCCGGTGCCTTCAAGGTACGCGGTGCCAGTAATGCCGTGTTTGGGCTGAGTGACGAGCAGGCCAAAAACGGTGTCGCCACACATTCGTCAGGCAACCACGCATCCTGTCTGAGCTATGCGGCAATGCTGCGCGGTATTCCGTGCAACGTTGTTATGCCAAAGACAGCGCCACAGGCCAAGAAAGACACGGTACGTCGCTATGGCGGTGTCATTACGGAATGTGAGCCATCCACGACATCGCGTGAAGAGGCCTTTGCGAAGGTGCAGGCCGAAACGGGCGGAGATTTTGTGCATCCGTACAACGATCCGCGGGTGATCGCTGGTCAAGGCACCTGCGCCAAGGAGTTCATGGAGCAGGTTGACGGGCTGGAAATGATGGTCGCACCCATTGGCGGTGGCGGGATGATTTCGGGCACTTGCCTGACGTTGTCCACTCTGGCCCCCGAAGTCCAGATTATCGCGTCCGAGCCAGAGCAAGCCGATGATGCTTACCGCAGCTTCAAGGCCGGCTACATTATCGCCGATGATGCGCCCAAAACGATCGCAGACGGACTGCTTGTGCCACTGAAAGAACGGACATGGCACTTTGTGTCCAACTATGTGACCGACATTCTGACGGCCTCCGAGGAAGAAATCATCAAGGCCATGAAGATCACATGGAAGCATCTGCGCATTGTGATGGAGCCAAGCTGTGCGGTGCCATTGGCGACAATTCTGAAAAACAAAGAACAGTTCGCGGGTAAGCGGGTCGGCATCATCGTAACAGGCGGCAATGTCGATCTCGACAAGCTGCCTTGGCTTAAGTGAAGGGAAATCACGCTATGAACACGCATGAGAAATTCGAAGAGTACGAAGTCGGTTATGACATTCCTGCCAAGCCCGGAATGGATGAGGCCGATATTCAGACGCCCTGCCTCGTCCTCGATCTGGACGCGCTTGAGCGTAACGTGAAAAAGATGGGTGATTTTGCCAAGGCGGCAGGGATGCGCCACCGTAGCCATGGCAAGATGCACAAATCTGTTGATGTGCAGAAGCTTCAGGAATCCCTTGGCGGTGCCTGTGGTGTATGCTGCCAGAAGGTTTCGGAGGCTGAAGTTTTCGCACGTGGCGGTATCAAAGACGTGCTGGTGTCCAATCAGGTGACGGCGCCGCAAAAAATCGACAGGCTGGCCGGCTTGCCCAAGCTGGGTGCGCGCACAATTTGCTGTGTTGACGACATTGCGAACATCGCAAACCTCTCTGCTGCCGCGGTCAAGCACGGCACCCAGATCGAATGTCTCGTCGAGATCGACTGTGGCGCAGGCCGTTGCGGCGTGACGACTACACCTGCGGTTGTTGAATTGGCGAAAGCTATTGATGCAGCGGACGGTCTGAAATTCGCGGGCTTGCAGGCTTATCAGGGCGCAATGCAACACCTCGACAGCTACGCCGAGCGCGAAGGCAAAACCCAAATTGCCATCGACATGGTAAAAGACGCCGTAGACACCTTAAAGGCAGACGGTCTCGAGTGTGACATCGTCGGCGGCGGCGGCACAGGCAGCTATTACTTCGAGAGCGCATCAAAGGTGTTCAACGAGCTTCAATGTGGCTCATATGCGTTTATGGATGCGGACTATGGCCGTATTCTGGACGAGAACGGCAACCGGATTGACGAGGGCGAATGGGAGAACGCATTGTTCATCCTGACCACCGTTATGTCCCATGCAAAAGCTGACAAAGCGATTGTTGATGCTGGTCTCAAAGCGCAATCTGTCGACAGTGGCTTGCCATTCATCTTTGGCCGTACAGACGTGAAATACGTCAAGTGCTCGGACGAGCACGGTGTCGTCGCAGACGAAGGCGGTATGCTCAAAGTCAACGACAAGCTCAAGCTGGTGCCCGGTCACTGCGACCCGACATGTAACGTACATGACTGGTATGTCGGTGTGCGCGGCGGAAAAGTTGAGACTGTTTGGCCCGTATCCGCACGCGGCAAAGCATATTGAGATGAACATTCCGGCAGCCGCAGCGGCTGCCGGATACCAAGACGTCCGCACCGCTGCCTCCCCTGTCAGTGTGTGCGGGCGCCTGAATTTTTGGAGGAGAGCCCCGATGTTGATCGTTCCCGAACGCGAAATTGCTGCCTTGATGACACGCGACGCGGCGTTTGATGCTGTTGAGAGTGTTTTTGCCGCAATGGCAGCTAGAGACGCGTATAATTTTCCCGTGATCCGTGAAGCCATTGGCCACGAAGATGCGCTTTATGGCTTCAAAGGCGGCTTTGACAAGACGGGCATGACATTGGGCCTCAAGGCAGGTGGTTACTGGCCGAACAATCTGGAAAAACACGGTCATATCAATCACCAGTCCACCATTTTCCTGTTTGATCCGGACACCGGCATGGTCCGCGCAATGGTTGGCGGTAACCTGTTGACTGCTTTGCGCACCGCGGCGGCATCATCGGTATCTATCAAACATCTGGCCCGAAAAGACGCCAAGGTGATGGGTATGGTGGGCGCGGGTCATCAGGCCACATTCCAGCTGCGCGCAGCGCTTGAACAGCGCCAGTTCGAGAAAGTTATCGGCTGGAATTACCACCCCGAGATGCTCCCCAACATTGAAAAGATCGCAAATGAGGCGGGGCTTCCCTTTGAGGCTGTCGAACTTGAGGGCATGACAGAGGCAGATGTTGTGATCTCCATCACTTCGACCTTTGCCCCAACTATTATGGCCGACCACATCGCGCCAGGAACGCACATAGCGTGCATGGGAACAGACACTAAGGGCAAGCAGGAGGTCGAGGCTGCCCTACTGGCGCGATCAACTGTATTCACGGATGAGGTGGCCCAATCCATTAGCATCGGTGAAGCGCAACATGCAGTTGGCTCTGGTCTGATCCAGGAAAGCGATGTGCATCAGTTAGGTGCCGTAATCAATGGTACACACAAGGGCCGCACTTCGGACGATGAGATCACCCTGTTCGATGGCACGGGTGTTGGCCTCCAAGACCTTGCTGTTGCAGCAAGTGTTGTTGATCTGGCTGTGAAAAACGGCGTTGCAATAGAGGTCGATTTCTAATGACATCCGCCTTGGCTGGACAATACCTCCCTAACATTACTTTGGCCTCATCAGACGGCCGTAATGTGGCATTGTCTGGCCTTGTGGGGCTAACAGTGATTTACATCTACCCCCATACCAGCCCGCCTGATGGCAACGCCATTGCAGGTTGGTCCGACATTCCCGGGGCCAAGGGCTGTACACCCCAGTCGTGTGGGTTCCGCGATCACCATGCCGATCTAACAGACGCAGGCGGCGCCCATGTTTTTGGCCTGTCTACGCAATCCTCACCCTATCAGGCGGAAGTTGTAGAGCGGCTTCATTTACCTTTTGCGCTGCTATCGGATGCTGATCTCACGTTAAAGAGCGCTCTGAATTTACCGTTCTTCGAGGCAGCGGGCATGGCGTTGTTACACCGTCTGACTTTGATAGTGCAGGACGGCAAGATTGAATACGTCTTCGAAGATATCGCTGACCCAGCTGCCAATGCAGCCGCAGTACTCGAATATATAATAGGGCGCTAACGCGCGCTATGTTCCAAAGGACATAAAAATGCGGATCGTCATCAATGGATTTGGAAGGATAGGGCGTACAATTCTACGCCAGATACTCACTCAACCTGACCATGATGACATTGAAGTAGCGTTGGTCAATGACATCGCGCCGCTTGAAACTTGCGCGTATCTTTTTAAATACGATAGCACATTCGGCCCCCTGCCCTGCGATGTTTCCGCAGATAAGACAGGTCTACGGGTAGACAACAGATTCATCCCGTTTTCATCATCACATTTTCTAACCAATGCTAACTTTCCAAGCGCCGATGTTTTTTTGGAATGCACAGGGCAGGTTAAATCGCGTGAAAGTGCCGAACGCGGGCTAAAAGCAGGGGCAAGGGCAGTCCTCATTTCAGGCCCTTCTGAGTTTGCCGATATGACCATTGTTCTGGGTGCTAATGATACATCATTGGGGGATGCCCGCATCGTCTCGAATTCGTCTTGCACGACGAATGCAATCGCACCTTTACTGCGTGCTATCGATACCGGCTTGGGCATTGAACGCGCTCATGTGACGACTATCCATTGTAATACCAACAGCCAGCCGATGGTTGATGCCCCGCGTGAAAACTTGGCGCGCAGCCGTGCAGGCGCAGAATCTATGGTCCCAACGACCACCAGCGCAATGAGTGAGCTGCTCAAAGTACTCCCAAAGGTTGGCGAGCGGACAAGCGTTGCAGCACTGCGTGTACCCAGCCTGAGCGTGTCCGCGATTGATGCGACGCTTCAGCTTTCCTCACCTGTTGGACCTTCAACAAACACATTTTTGGACGCGATTGTGAAACGTTGCCACGTCATTGGCGCAACGCAGGACCCATGCGTGTCTCGCGACATGCGCGCGCGCGCTGA
>DLQI01000039.1:0-4094 GCA_002478745.1 Rhodobacteraceae bacterium UBA7436
CCAACGCCTTCTGCGCCAGCTTTCGATAGGTCGTGATTTTACCACCAAAGATGCTGAGCAATGGCGCGCCATTGGTATCCAGATCTAATACATAGTCACGGGTTGCAGCCGTTGCAGATGCAGCACCGTCATCATAAAGCGGACGCACGCCAGAGTAGGTCCAAACCACATCATCAGGCGTCACAGGTTTTTTGAAATACTCGGAAGCAAAGTTACACAAATAATCACGTTCAACATCTGAGATTGCAGGCTTCGTATCGGGGTCATGATGCTCTGCGTCTGTGGTGCCGATCAGCGTGTAATCCTGCTCATAGGGAATGGCGAAAGTGATCCGCCCATCGGTGCCTTGGAAAAAGTAGCATTTGTCATGGCCGTACAAGCGTTTGGTCACAATATGACTGCCACGCACCAACCGAATGCCCGCACTACTGTTTTGGCGCAAGACGCCTGAAAGAATATCAACAACCCATGGACCGCCAGCGTTGACCAGATTGCGGGCGGTGAAATCCCCCTGCTCTGTTTCGATATACCAAAGGTCGCCTTTGCGCTGTGCCGATGTTACTCGGCAACGGGGCAATATCTGTGCGCCACGTGCTTCCGCATCGCGCGCGTTCAGCATGACAAGGCGTGAATCTTCGACCCAACAATCTGAATATTCATAGGCCATTTCAAAGCGGTCTTGCAGTGGTGTACCTTCAGGGCCATCTCGAAGATCTAGGGTTTCGGTTGACGGCAAAATATCACGCCCGCCCAAATGGTCGTACATGAAAAGACCCAAGCGGATCAGCCATGCGGGCCGGCGTCCCTTCATCCATGGCATAACCCAGGTCAACAAACGCGAGGTCGGCGTTTCACTGTCGAACCGCATGTCTTCGCTATAGGGCAGTACAAAACGCATCGGCCAAGAAATATGCGGCATCGCTTTTAGCAGCACTTCGCGTTCTTTAAGCGCAGATTTAACCAACCCAAATTCAAAGAATTCTAGATAACGCAAGCCACCGTGAAACAACTTGGTTGAAGCAGAAGACGTTGCACCACCCAAGTCGCCCATTTCGGCTAGTGCAACATTTAGACCACGGCCCGCTGCATCACGTGCGATCCCGCAACCATTGATGCCACCACCAATGACAAATACGTCTAAAGGCTGATTTTCCATACGATCCACTATCTTTTTAAGGTCAGCGCAATCAACCAGTGGTCGCGCTAATTTGCAAGGGTAACACGAGTAAACCGTAGATCACGTTGTTCCAAAGCCGGCACCGAAAATGGTTTCGGCAAAATCAGCCATGTAAATACGCAACCAAGGCGTAAAGACATCTGGCGTATCCGTAATCCGCTTTTGCAAATCTGCGTACTCCACCCACTCGAAATCCATAACTTCTTTGGGATTTGGGGAAATCCGCAGATCGCTATCAGCCTGAGTAATAAATACATCCACAACTTCATATTCAGTCAAACTGTCGCCAACGTCAGCGCGGTACTCAAGAGTTTCGCGAAAATCGAGGTCTGTAATTTCAACACCCAATTCCTCGCCCAACCGACGAATGGCGCACTCGTCCGATGGCTCTTCCCACGCTGGATGTGTGCAACAGGAATTCGCCCACAATCCTGGTGTGTGATACTTTTCCAAGGCTCGACGTTGCAACAGAACTTCAGTGCCACGCAAAATAAAGACTGAAATTGCCTTGTGACGCAGGCCGCGCTTATGAACCTCCAACTTTTCAACGGGGGTCAGCACACCGTCAACCCAAGCTGGAATCATGATCTTCATTTACAATGCCCCGTTCGTCGGTTGGCTCAAATCAATAGCGTTCGCCCGACAAATAGCAGCCAAAGTGGCTGCAAGCAAACTGATCCGGGACCTTTAATCGCAACTTTGTGAATGTCCGTTATAGTCAAGTCGGGCTATTCTAGGAGAAATCATATTGGAGTTGAAAAAATGATACGTACACTTGCAGCAATTGCCGCTTTGAGCCTCAGTGCTCCTGCCTTCGCTGATGGTCACTCAGCAGGTGATGCACAAGCCGGCGCAAAACTATTCAAGAAATGTAAATCCTGCCATATGATTGCATCTGATGACGGTGAAGTCTTGGCAAAGGGCGGCAAATCAGGCCCAAACCTTTATGGCATGATTGGTCGTGCAGCTGGTTCTGTAGGGGGTTTCAAATACTCGAAAGACCTCGTCGCTGCAGGCGAAGCTGGGCTTGTGTGGGATGAAGTTCTTTTGGCTGAGTGGGTCAAAGACCCCAAGGCGTTCTTGCGTAATATCTTGGATGACCCAAAGGCAAAATCCAAAATGTCCTTTAAGTTGAAAAAAGGTGGCGATGATATTTCTGCCTACCTTGTATCGATGAGTCAATAACGCACGCTAAAAGTTGAAAATTTCGGAATGAGAAAAAGCGCGTCCAAATATGCTAGCTTGAACGGGCTTTTTTCTAGCTGGTCCTTGATTCACTCTGAAAGCTATTGAATTTTAGCCCACCCATCTGCTGTTGTCTTGGTGGGTAATGATACTGAAGAGCTAGTGCTACAAACGCACTAAAAGTTCAGTTGCTAAAAAGTTGCCCAAGGGCAACTTTTTAGAATTCAAGGTCAATAAGCTTTTGAAACAGCAAGGATGCGTCATTCTGGTTGCGACATTTACTTTGTCGAGGGTGAGTGGGCCGCAGACAAAGAGGCCCCGCGCGATCCAGACGGTGCGTTCTTGGCATTCTTCCAAAGCTTTGCTGAAAAAAACCCTTTAGACAAATAGACCGCCTTAGAGACCTACTTAGCTAAGGCTGCGCGGGATGCGTTCGCTCGTTTTTGCGCAACGAACGCCTGATCTGGCAGACCTGTTTTATGATAGGCATCAGCCAGTAACATGTTTAGCGGCACCCCGCCTGGATCGAAGGTACGGCGCATTTCGAGAACTTGTTGGGCCTTGGATGCTTGTCCTGACTGCATCAATGCATCGAGGTGGATTTGTTCAAACAGATCACGTTGCGCATGACTGCCACCACATTCGGCCATACGGGGCAGGGCCTTGCCCAGAAAGCGGATCGCGTCATCCCAATCGCCTGCCGCATGTGCCGCAATGCCATGTGCTGCCCAAATTGCGACGTCGCGCCAAACCAGGTGGTCAAATTGGCTTTCGTCTTCTGCGCGTTGTTCAATTGCTTCCAGTAAAACCTCGGCCTCCCCGCGATCAGTTCGGCCAAGGGCATAAAGGTATTGAAGGGTCAAAAATGGACTGACCGTGTCAGGGCCCCTTTTTGCAATATGGGACGCAACATCGGCCCAACGGTCACCAACGTTGATCCCCGCAAATTCCATTCGGGCCAAGAGTGAGGCAGCTCCAACTTGATCTTGGCTATAGTCCTTGGCCAATCCCCAAACGTGGGTGTCATAGGCGCTGACAACATCGGCTTCACGACCCGCGCTGATGTAAAACAGCGCCAAATGCCACCAGTTGTGGCTGTGCATGAAAGAGTTGAGGTTGCCCCATGTGTCGGCAACGCTTTCTAAGAAGGCGGCACCTTCAGCGGTTTGCCCACGCGTCAGAAAAATGTGTGCCAATGCATGGTGTGCCCATGGTTCATCGTGGCGCAATTCCATCGCACGTCGCGCCGATGTTTCGGCGTCATCCAACAGGTGGCATTCCTCGTAACCAAAGGCGACCATACCGTGTGCATAAGGAATATCATCAGCCGCCGGCATAACCTTGAGCGCAAGGCGCAGCATGCTGGGAAAATCACCTGCGTTAAAGGTGTGATACTGCCCTAGTTTTAAGGCAACCATGTCACGAGGGTGTTCGATAAGGATTTCTTCGCAGGTCGAGACACATGTTGGGACATCGCCATCGACCCATGCGCGTATTGCACGGGTCATCATTTGTTCACGCAAGGTCGAGGTAGCCATTGTGCTTTCTGCTTTGCGCAAAAACGGTAACGCTTTTTCTGGTGCGATAGGTGCCTCAAGTAACATCCACAACATCGCGGTGTAGGTATTGATCAAACAACAATCGGGGGCGTTTGCCGCTGCACCCATGACATTTGTGGCTTTGGGTTCAAAGGCGATGAAGCCATGGATGAAATCGTTGATACCTTGCATTG
>DLQI01000039.1:4163-5153 GCA_002478745.1 Rhodobacteraceae bacterium UBA7436
GCATGTCCAATCATCATCAGATCAAAATCAGGGTTTTGCATCTCGATTTCGCCTGTGGACAGTGCAAAAACTGCATCTCCGTCGCCGGGCATGTGGGCAGGGACAATCGCGCGACCAATCCCGTCATGGCTGGCGATCGCAACGCGTTGGCATTGTGCTTTGTCCATAACCATGTCGGTAGCCACAATTGCGATGGTTGTATTGGCACGTTCTATAAATGCGGCCATCTTACGACTGTTAAGGTCACGGCCAAGGCCGCTTGCAGGGTCTGGTCCAACACCACCAAATTCGGCATCAATCTCGAAGGGGGCTGCCCAAAAGTGACGCTCATTCGGGGTTGTCACGTTGCCAATAGGGTTCGTCGCGACCAGTGCGGCAACTGTCGCACCATTGTCCAAAACCAGTGAAGCAGACCCTAAACCGCCCTTTAGCGAACTAGTCAAAGCGCCAGTACCCGCACCGATTGTGCCAAGGTTGAAATCAGTCGATGCACTTTGATATGCCATGTGGCCTAAATTGCGGTAAGGGTTTGTGTCCCATTCTTTGTCCCCACCGTTGAGCAGATCAAACAGAATTGCCCCGGGTACCAAGGGAATAATGGCATCTAAAACCTTGTATCCCCTCGCGTCGCTGCGCAATCCGTCCACCACGCCTGAACAGGCATCCAGACCAAACGCAGACCCGCCTGACAGAACCAACGCATCCACAGCGGCGACCGATTTATCGGGGGCCAACAGATCGGTTTCCCGCGTTCCCGGCGCACCGCCCATAACATGCACAGATGCAGTGAACGGCGTGTCTGTAGTCACAACGGTACAGCCAGATTTTAGCGCGTCGTCCTGGGCGTTGCCAACACGCAGGCCTTTGACGTCGGTGATCAGGTTCTTTGGGCCGAGCTGCATGGGCGTTCCTATCAGATGTGCGGTTTAGGTGCTGCGGTTTCTGGGTCGCCAGAATTTGGTTCGCCCACTGGTTCGATCAACAGAACTT
>DLQI01000023.1:0-156 GCA_002478745.1 Rhodobacteraceae bacterium UBA7436
TTGTACGTTTATCACCCCGCGAAACCACGGGTTTTAAAGGTGATTTCACCAAACTGCACAATTCCCCACCTGAATTGTACAGTCAGGGGTGAACGGGTTTCAAAAGTGGTTAATTCCAGATTTCCGCCCAACATTTGTGCGACGTTAACGCAATGG
>DLQI01000023.1:206-6334 GCA_002478745.1 Rhodobacteraceae bacterium UBA7436
CCACTGGCTGCGTCAAATGTCGAAGCTGTGAAGTTCTGCTATGCGGGACTTTTCTGCCGTCCGGTCAACGAGGTTTAATGTCAGCTTTGGGTGGTCGTAGAAAAAACTTTGTCAACTAGTTGCACTACTTACTGTAAGACCAAGAGTGATTGAACGTGCAACTGGTACAGTCCTGCTCGTTTGAGATTCCGACAGCTTTGAGAACTCAACAGCGCGGTCGATGATACGCGTTTGCAACCGTTTTCACGTGCAGCTTCTATGCGCCGCGAAATCAGTGCGGAATGAGCCCCTCTTTTGCGGGCAGCGCGTGTCGTTGCGGCAGTCGCGAGATAGCCTGTTTGATTAGTCGCGAAATAGATCAGTCCTATCGCAACTGGCGCGCCATCTTCGTCAACTGCGTAGGCCTCAGCTCGACCTTGGGATAAAAGTCCCCGGATCATATATAGAGTAATATCTAAATTCGCTCCAGAATACCTAAATGCACCCGAGTGGATTTTGACGAAATCATCTAAGTCGTCAGCGGTAAGTAAGCGAGTTCGGTCGGTGCCGTCGCTTTCAGGTAGATCCTTAAGCTCGGCACAAAATTGTCCTTGCGTCCAACCGCGTAGGGCGCGAATTCCAAAGTCCTCAGCTCGCTTCTTAATATCTTTTGGCGCGCCGATTACTGGAAGATGAACGGTTGCTCCAGCTTGTGCGAACCGTGAAATTTCTTCGGTCGGCAGTTTGTCGCCATCAATATCAAAGCCGCAGATACGATTGTTCATCGGGCTAGTGCTTTTCGCCACCAAAAATCTTCTTTGGTTTAGATTTCCAAAAACGTCTGCTCCGTAGGGATTGCTGGGCATTTCCAACAAAGCCGAAACACGATCGAATAGATATTCGGCTTCAGCATCTTCAAGCAAGTTCCGCAGGTTCTCAGCGTTCTCGCTCATTTGAATCTCCGCTTTAGGATTGAACAAGCCGACGTTAGCGGCGCCGCAGCAGAATGTCACGGTGGGCTCGAAGCAGACCTACAAACGCAAAGATCACCAGATCAATGGTGACCTGCTCCCGCTTCACTCTAACTCGGCGGGGTGAACCCCGCCCTACGGGTTGTGCGAAAGCTTCCCGAGCTTTCACCCCATCACCGCTTGAATGCATTCCCACTGGTGATACGGTCTGTTCCGTCTTATCAATCACGCAGCACACTGCATTGATGAGGCCCCCATGACAAAGACACAGGCAACCGCACTTGGCTTTGGTGCTGTATTGATGTGGGCGCTATTGGCGGTCCTTACGGTCAAGACGGTGCCCATCCCCCCCTTTCAACTGACTGCGATGTCGTTTGCAATTGGCGGGGCACTGGGTTTGGTTTGGGTTTTCATAACAGGTGAAGCGCAATCGCTGAAAACTGTCAGTTGGAAAATCTATGCCTTTGGGACAGTAGGTCTGTTTGGCTATCACTTCTTTTACTTCTCTGCCCTGCGCCTTGCGCCTGCGGCTGAGGCGGGATTGATCGCCTATCTTTGGCCCCTACTCATCGTGTTATTTTCGGGCCTGTTGCCCGGCGAACGTCTAAAGGCAGGTCATATCATTGGCGGCCTTGTTGGTTTTGCAGGTGCGGCATTGATCGTGACCCAAGGCGGCACCACTTTTGAAGCCAGTGCCGCGCTGGGGTATGGTCTTGCGCTTTTGTGCGCTGTGACATGGTCCAGCTATTCGGTCATTTCACGCAGGTTGGGACAGACGCCCACCTCAAGCGTTGCGGTCTTTTGCCTTGCCACCGCCGGTCTGTCTGGCGTTGCGCACCTTGGATTTGAAGACACGGTTTGGCCGATTGAGTTGACCGCATGGTTGGCCGTTATCGGATTGGGCGTTGGCCCGGTCGGATTGGCATTCTTTGTTTGGGATGTGGGCGTGAAACGGGGCAACATTCAATTGCTTGGCGTTGCATCCTATGCCGCACCGTTGCTGTCCACCTTCGTTCTGGTGATCGCAGGAATTGCGGACCTGACATGGGCCCTGCTGGGGGCCAGCGTACTGATCACGTTGGGGGCCGTATTGGCCGCCCGCGCAAGCCGGTCAGACGCGTAAGCCCGATTTTGGTTTCGGCTTTGGCCCGTTTGGCAACATCCCTGCGGCGCGTACATCAGGCATGTACTTGCGGCTAATAGGACAGCTGCTTTCGTCTTTCATTATGACCTTACCACGATCACCGCTGCGTTCCACTTTTTGGATTTGATCCAGCGCAACCCAATGCGACCTGTGGATCTGCATACCGCGCGTATCGCCGACCTCTTTGATCGCGTCCAACAACCGTATCAGGAGCAACTTCGTGCCATTGGTCTTGGTCACGCGTACATAGTGATCTTCTGCGCTAAGGGACACCAGTGGTCCGCGTTTTTCCCATGGCAGTCTTTGCATCAAAGCAACGGCGTTTTCATTTTGTGTTGGGCTGCCCGCACCCAGTGCAAAGCTGCCAACTTCCACCACAGCGGAAATCAGCGTCACTATGATAAATTGATTTAGCAATTCGGCCCACGTGGATGGCCAAATATCAAAGGCGATCAAGTTCAACACGCTTAGGACAATTGTCACCGCAATTCCGATGACACCGGTGCTGATGAGAATGTTCAACCACTTTGATCTATACTTCATCGCCGTGTGCACAAGGAGGCTGGCAAAGCTGCCCGTCGCAAATGTAACAGCAACAACGATCACCCAATAGACAACACGCAGCGGTGCCAATGGGATAATGCGCAGAGTGTCAAACGGCCCAGAAGAACGCCAAGCGCAAGCATCCCGACAAGCACGGGTCGCTTGGTAAAACAGCTACGCCAGTCACGCAGCGTAGATTGTAAAATACCGTCAGTCACGAATGTCTTAGTTCCATTTGCGTAAGGGTCGTTGAAACGACCGATGGGGGCTTGGGATGACTATGACACGTTAAATTCAAAGTGCCAATCCAGAGGAAAACCCATGACACTTGCCCCACTCCTTTCCGCCCCGTTCTTTGTGCAACTTCCCGTCTGCGCCGCGCTGTGTGCGATTGTGATCGGCCCAATGGTGTTGTGGCGCAAATCGCGTGATCGTTGGCATAAGCGTCTTGGATATACATGGGTGATCGCGATGGCTGTCACGGCGATTTCGTCCTTTGGTATATCCGTGGGCCCTATCATTGGCCCGTTCGGCCCAATCCACATCTTGTCCGTCTCTACGATCTGGGGCCTGTGGCAGGGGATTGCCGCAGCCCGCCAGCGCAACATTGCAAAGCACCAAGGGTACATGCGCAACCTGTACTTCTGGGCCTTAGGCGTGGCTGGGCTGTTCACCTTCTTACCCGGACGCCGGATGAACACCGTCTTCTTTGCAGACGCACCGATGGTCGGGTTCACAGTGGTGGCAGTTTTGATCGGATCAGTGCTGTTACGTTATGCATATGTTAATCGCAGAGCGACGCGGGCCTAGCTGCGCCTAAACCAACTTATCGCCTGAAGTGCTGCGTCCAAATTTCAGTTCGCTCGCCGTCACGTTTGTCGTATGCACGCATTGCCTCAAGTAAATCGCCTGTTTCATCTGTCTCTTGATCTGCACCTATGTCTGTTAGGCGCATTGTGTACCACGCGGTTACCCCGCCCTCGGGTGCTTGTGCAAAACGCGGGAACGTTGGTTCCGGCATCTGATCTTTCATCCAAAGCGATGGAAGGTTCGGCTCAATAACCAGCGCACGTGCAAGGCCGATGACATCAACAACACCACTGCGCAAAACGTCTTCTGCTTGAGCACGGGTTTTGAAACCACCCGTCAACATCAAAGGTTTGGATGTAACGGCTCTGGCCAGTTTGGCGAAATCAACAAAATACGGACCACCTCCCGCCCCGTCAGAGGCGGCTTTTGCACCGGAAAAATATGTGCCGCCGCTGATGTCGATTATGTCGACAGATGAGATGTCCAATGCTGCTACAACCTCAAGCGCATCATCTTCGCTAAGGCCACCCATTAATTGATCAGAGGAATTTAGCTTTACCGCGATAGCAAAGTCAGGTCCGACCGCCGTGCGCGTTGTCTCTATGGATTGCAGCAACAGCCTCATGCGGTTCGCGATTGGTCCACCAAAATCGTCTGTGCGTTTGTTAAACAGTGGTGACAAAAATTGGCTCAGCAGAAAACCGTGTGCGGCATGTATCTGCACACCACCAAACCCCGCAATCTGCGCCAACTTTGCCGTATTCGCAAAGTCCAAGGGAACCTGTTGGATTTCATCCAACGACAACTCCGCACATTTTAGTTCGGGTAGAACTAGGGCACTTGGCCCTTTCGCATCACTAATGGGTGCATAAGCCAACGCGCCTGCGTGTCCAAGTTGTAGCCAAAGCTGCGCCCCGTCTTTGTTACCTTGCTGAGCTAAATCGCGAAATTTGGACAGGTCAGATTGTAAATCCAAAACCAAATTTCCGGGCTTTTCAGCGTACTGGGATGTTGGCTGCACCTCGCCCACAATCGACACAGCCACCCCACCTTCGGCCCAGCGCTGATAAAGCCTGTTTTGCTGCGCTGTCGGGTGGCCAGTGCCATCCCCGAGTGAGTCAGACATTGCCGATTTGGCGATCCGGTTTTTCAGGACCACACCACAGGGCAATTCTAGGGGCTGAAATAGTACCTCGTTTTGTTGCATCCGAACGGTCCCAACTAAATTGCGCTTTTTCCAACACATCTATCAAATCCGATGCTGCGGCAACTCATTGTGGAAATGAGGCGAAAAGCAAACAGCGCCCGATCCGTTAAGATCAAGCGCTGCTTTTATTTTGCATTGGCGGGGTGAACCCCGGCCTATGTTTAGATGCCAGCGTCGATGATGGCTTTGGCCAAGATCGGGATGGTTTTTGCGTTTAGGCCTGCGATGTTCATGCGGCTGTCACCTACCATGTAGATGCCTGCATCAACGCGCAGTTTTTCCACCTTCTCAGGTGTGGTGCCAAGGCGCGAGAACATGCCGCGGTGCTGTGCAAGGAAGCCAAAACGATCAGAGCCAGAAAGCCGCTGAAGTTCTGCAGCCAAGTCGCTGCGCAGACCCAACATTGAAGTGCGGATGTCTTCGAGTTCAGCCATCCAATCGGCGCGCATTGCGTCGTCGTTTAGGATCATCGTTACGATGCGTGCACCGTGATCTGGCGGAAAGCTAAAGTTCTGACGGTTCAGGAACGCCAATGTCGCTTGGTTCAAGCCTTTGGCAGATGTGTCTTGGGACACGACCATCAACATGCCGGTACGTTCGCGGTATATGCCAAAGTTTTTGGAACAGCTGGCTGCGATAATTGTTTCTGGCATAGCTGCGGTCACTGTGCGTGTTGCTGCTGCGTCTTCTTCAAGACCGTCACCGAAACCTTGGTATGCGATATCGATCATCGGGGTTGCGCCCGTTGATTTAAGAACCGCGATCACTTCTTCCCACTGCGCCGCGTTCAGGTTTGCACCTGTTGGATTGTGGCAGCAGCCGTGAAGCAGAACAACGTCGCCCACTTTGGCTGTTTTCAGATCAGCAATCATGCCGTCGAAATCAACGCCGCGTGTTTCATCGTCGAAATAGCGATATGGGACCATGTCCATCTCAAGGTATTTCAGGATGGACAGGTGGTTTGGCCATGTTGGGTTCGACACAAAAACGCGCGCATCTGGGCGTGCCATTTGGATCAATTCAAACGCTTGGCGCACAGCACCTGTTCCACCCGGTGTTGCCGCAGCAGAAATCGTGTCGCGCGCAACGGCATCGCCCAAAACCAGTTTGATCATCGCATCGCCAAACGCAGGATCGCCTGCAAGGCCAACATAGGCTTTGCTGTCTTGGTCTTCCCACAGTTTGTGTTCTGCCGTTTTGATCGCACGCATCACAGGCGTCAGGCCTGTTGCATCCTTATAGACACCAACGCCAAGATCGATTTTGGTCTCACGTGGGTCTGCACGATACTGCGCCATCAGCGCTAGAATTTTATCAGCAGGTTGCGGTTGTAGTGTTTCGAACATCAGGCTTCTCCAGTTGCCACGGGCACGGTGGGAAACATCCCCCACTCGGTCCAAGATCCATCATATAGCGACCACATATCGTGGCCCATACGTTCCAGCGCCAATCCCAATACGGCGGCGGTTACGCC
>DLQI01000118.1 GCA_002478745.1 Rhodobacteraceae bacterium UBA7436
TTTTTTAAAAAATTCGACGTTTTAGTCGCAGGATGGACCTTAAACTTTCCTACCCACGCCACCTTTTCGCCCCAAACAGATGTCAAACATTGCTGCATAGTTTAACGAGTTTCGGATTAAAAAATATGCAGTTGGCACAAATTATTACAGCGCGTTTCAAACCGCTTCAAACCCGTTTAAGCCGCGGTAAAAACCGCTACATTATCGAATCGGATGGTGTTTGCCTTCCATCTGGACCCGTCATTCCCAAACGGCCCAAGATAAAAATGGCAAAGGCACCCAACAGTGATGTCCTTGTAATTTCCTGCCCCGATCCAACGGCCGAAGAGCGCGAACGCGATTTCCATCAACAACGCGGTCAACGCCTGTCACGCCAGGAACAGTGGGTCGATATTTCGATAGCGATCCAGTCAGCCGACCGTTGCTTGCGCAAAACAGACGGTGGTTTGCCAGTGGCAGACCTAATCGGCTTTGGCGCACGTGCAGATGTAGTAAACGCCTGCGAACACGCTTTGATGAGTGGCAAACCGGCAAAAGACGCCCCTCTGCTAGATGGTATCGAAGAATTAGAAACCGTCCTTGCCGACCATCCGAATGATTACGCAATCGCGACCATAGTTGCCCATGCGCACATGGACATGGGTTGGTCATGGCGTGGCGGACGGTGGGACGTTGAGATTTCTGAAACCAACAACAATGCCTTTGATGCCCATTTTGATCGGGCGGCAGATATCCTTGCCCTTTTCAAAGACATGAGTCCTAAGCCTGCCTTCTTGGCGGCTGCAGAATGCGCGCAACTTGCCGGTCGAAAAAATGCCAGCGACGACATCGCAAGAGCTTATGAGACAATTATCAATCTGGACCCAAATAATGCCCGCACCATGCGCGCAATGGGCAACCATTTGTTACCACGTTGGTTCGGCGACTATAACGCACTAGAACTCGAAGCGCGCCGCACGGCTGCTCGCACCCAAAAAACTTGGGGTGCAGGTGCGTATACGTGGGTACAGTTTGATGCCATCGCATATGATGATATCGCCTGTGCCCGCCTCGACGTCGAATTTTTTGTAGACGGATTGCGCGACATCCTGAAACGCAAAAAGGATCAGTACACTGTCAATCTATTAGCCGCATATTGCGCCAATACTATGGGCAATGCGACCGGTGGCAACGACGAAGCTGATCAAGTGCGCAGCCAAATTGCTGATTGCGCCAAATGGATCATCCGAGAATACCTCACCGAATTGCACCCGATGTTATGGGCACACGCCGCACGTGGGTTTGACAACAACCTTCAGGTCCGCTGCGCAGATCGCTTTGCAGCCTCTGGTGAAGCAGATGCTTTGCGCATCATCGGGACCGTGTTTCGCCGCGATATCGCTAACGGCAACCGCATTATATTTACCGACAACGGCCCTATCTGCCAGCCAGCCTAATCGCGCGGCATCAATCGACGGGCCGCGGCCTGCAAAAGCAGGCGCGAATACAGCAGATGTGCGCCCATCAAGCTATGGATAAGCCAGCCCACTTTGGGTGCCTCGCCCTTAACCTTGGACGGGGCGGGCACTAAAACAGATCCAAAATACAATCGTGTGCCATCTTTGATTGGCTGCACCATCAACCACGACTTTGTGCCACCAGCTGATAATAATATCTGTGCATCGTGGCGCGTTTCGACTTCCCAAATAGAAATCCGATCCGTCAGCCCCTTCGACAGCGCTGTCACATCCGCGTCAAGCATCCGCCCTTTCGGAGCCAAGGATAAGACAACACGTTCAAGACGAAACAACGGCGTTTTGTAAAAGGCCTCAATGAAGTCAGACAATTTGACGCTCTTGAAATTTCTATGCTAAAGCAATCTGTTACATACCCTGACCTCTTTGACTGCTCTGTGATCAAGCTGTGTTTGGGCCTCTGAGCTTCTATGACGTTTTTCATGGGTAAAAACTCCAAATCGGTTGCAATACGCCGCACACTATCAAAGTCTGAGTGATACCTCTTCCAAAGTCGATGCGGCGAAATGGAACGCGAAAACCCCAAGTACCAAAGTTAACGCACCATCCGCGGGCCAGATCACCTTGTCCCCCCTTGCTCCTGTGTCGCCCCTGTCCTAAAACCGCCTTGCTACGTTGCGCACAGGAGATGATGATGCTTGATCTGACTTACGAATTGCCAAAAATCAAAACGATTGCTGGGGCCAAACATGACTGGGAACTGGTCATTGGCATGGAAGTGCACGCGCAGGTCAGCTCAAATTCCAAACTCTTCTCTGGTGCCTCCACCAAATTCGGAGCCGAGCCAAACTCAAACGTGGCCTTCGTTGACGCCGCCATGCCCGGCATGTTGCCCGTCATCAACGAATATTGCATTGAACAAACGGTGCGCACCGGCCTTGGTCTAAATGCAGAAATTCACTTAAAATCCGCGTTTGACCGCAAAAACTATTTCTACCCCGATTTGCCGCAAGGCTATCAAATCTCACAACTGTACGAACCGATTGTCGGCGAAGGCGAAGTTTTGGTTGAACTGGGCGACGGCACTGCACGCACAGTGCGCGTTGAACGCATCCACATGGAGCAAGACGCGGGTAAATCTATCCACGATATGGACCCAAACATGTCTTTCGTCGATTTAAACCGTACAGGTGTTTGCCTGATGGAAATCGTTTCCAAACCAGACATTCGCAGCCCTGAAGAGGCCGCGGCCTATATCGCCAAAATCCGCCAGATCGTTCAGTATCTGGGCACCTCTGATGGCAACATGCAAAACGGCAACCTACGGGCCGACGTGAACGTATCTGTCTGCCGCGCCGGTGATTACGAAAAATTCCGTGAAAACGGCGATGATTTCTCGTTCCTTGGCACGCGCTGCGAGCTGAAGAACATGAACTCCATGCGTTTCATCCAAGCCGCAATTATGGCCGAAGCCAAACGCCAAATCGGCGAGTTGGAAAACGGTCGTACAATCCAGCAAAACACCATTGCGTGGAACCCAGACACGGGAGAGATTTCGCCGCTGCGTTCTAAAGAAGAAGCGCATGATTATCGCTATTTCCCCGATCCAGACTTGTTGCCTTTGGAAATTGAACAAGAGTGGGTTGATGATATCAAAGCCAACTTGCCAGAACTTCCAGACGCTAAAAAAGCACGCTTTATCAATGACTTCAAACTTTCAGATTATGATGCATCTGTTCTAACAGCAGACGTTCAAACCGCTGGTTACTTTGAAGACGTGGCAAATGGTCGTGATGGCAAGATGTCGGCCAACTGGGTGATCAACGAATTGTTTGGTCGCCTAAAAAAGGACGACAAGGACATCACCGAAAGCCCCGTGTCACCCGCCCAATTGGGTGGCGTTATTGATCTGATTTCATCGGACGCAATTAGCGGCAAGATTGCAAAAGACCTGTTCGAAATCGTCTATACTGAAGGCGGTGATCCTGCTGAAATCGTTGAAGCCAAAGGCATGAAACAAGTGACCGACCTTGGTCCGATCCAAGCGGCCCTGGACGAAATCATTGCGGCAAATCCGGATCAAGTGACCAAAGCGCTTGAAAACCCAAAGCTTGCCGGTTGGTTCGTAGGTCAGGTAATGAAAGCCACTGGCGGCAAAGCCAATCCAAAGGCTGTGAACGAATTGGTTGCCAAAACCCTTAAAGGCTAAGGGTCAGCCTTCCAAAACCGCTATCAAATTTCATCAAGCGGCAGAGCAATCTGCCGCTTGATTGCGTTTTAACGGCAGCTGAACCAACATATTTATTGTTGTAAAATGGGCACGCGAAAATTCGTGGAATTCAAATCCCTTGGCTCACAGCAACTTTCAACCTAGCATTGTTCCAAATTCCGAAACAAAAAAATAATACGGAATGAGCAGGCAATAAAATGAGCGGGTTACAAAACGCACAACAACGCCCCATGGGTGATGAAAGTGCACAACAGCAAACTGAATCGCAGATGGCCTCCTTTGGGAGACTGAGTATGCTTGCTTCATATTGCCCGCTGCACAAACAGTTTCCTGTTCAGGCTTTATCGCACTTGTTCATTCCTGCGATCAACAATGACACCATCCGATTCTTCACAAATGACGATGGTCAAGTCTGCGCTGCCCTGATTTGGGCACGCCTCTCAGACGAGGTGAGCCAGCGCATGATCTATGATCAGGTTCCACCGACCGAAAAGGATTGGACCAGCGGCACAAACCTTTGGTTTCTCGATATTCTTGCGCCCTTTGGCCACGGTAAAATGGTTGCGCGACATATTGCGCGCACTCCGCCCGAGGGTCCGTTCTATTTCGCTCGTTTGGGCAAAGGTGGCCGAACCCGCAAAGTCGTTCGCGGCGACTCGTCCGTGCGCAAGAACCGTGTGCACTCTTTCCACTTGGACACCGAATAGGATTCTAGGAGCAGGCTATGGGCTTTCCACAACCAGATACAGGTGCCGTAACCGAAGACGCTGGGATCGTGGGCGGTTTTCTAACTGCGACGGGTGACATCAACTTTGGCCCCTTCTTTAACAATGACGCAGGCCAGTGGACGGCAGAAACCATATCTGGGGCCTATGGCTCCACCCTTGTGATTGATGACGACGGTGTATGGACCTACAGCGCAAACAACGCCAACGCGTCCATTCAGGCCCTCAATACGGGCGAAACGCTGACTGAGGTTTTCACAGCCACCTCAACAAATGGCACCTCAACCATCACCATCAACGGTGCCGATGAACCACCGTGTTTCGTAGCGGGCACCTTGATCGACACGCCAAATGGGCCCCGACCAATTGAAGACCTGCGCGCAGGCGATCAGGTGATAACCCGTGACAATGGGATTCAACGGATTTCATGGGCAGGATCACGCGACATTCAGCTTGGGATCGGATCAAAATTCGATGCACTGCAGCCAATCCGCGTTTCAAAGGGCTCTCTTGGCCCTGGCTTACCTGACCGCGACCTGTGGTTTTCGCCCATGCACCGTTTGCTGATCAAAGACCCAACCGTTTCTCTAATCACCGGAAGCAACGAAGTTTTCTGCGCTGCGAAACATCTGGTGAATGGCCAAACAATCGTCAAAGAGACCCGCAGCAATGTCTGCTATCATCACCTGATGTTTGAAGAGCATCAAGTTTTGGTTTCAAGCGGATGTGATAGCGAAAGCTTTTATCCCGGCGCGATCGGCCTAGACGGTTTTGAAGATGAAACACGCGAAGAGGTCTTAGGACTTTTCCCAGAACTGCGCACTCTACCCGACAACTATGGCCGTCTTGCCCGTCAGGTTGTCAAAAAACACGAAGCGAACCTGATCCGTGATCACTTCACACCTGCACAGGTATTCTGGAACAACCTTATCAAGCGCGCAGCTTAAAGTAGCCAATGCGTTAGCAAGCTGTCTGTCTGGATCTCGAAGCAGCCGCCGGCAAATGATCAACCAGCGCCGACGCATTCTTTTGATGCCGCTCCGCCAGCTTTCGCTGCTTTTTACCTAATGGGATCGTTCGCGCAGTTTTTTTGCGCGAACGGGGCGATGCAAACGTCGGGTAAATAGCCAATAACTCCGATTTCGCCTCGTCCCCTATAAGCGCCATGGCTTGAGGTCCCGGTAACAGATTTTCTGTTGTCGCATCATTGGCAAAGACAACTTGAAGTTCTTCGAACAGAATATGACAATACGTTATTGTTTTCAAACTCTTACAGATCTAAATTCCGTTCATACCGATCAACGAATTGGCAGAAACCAAGACCTCGTCTGTGCCAAACATCCGTTGAACAACTTTTGAACTCACCAGTATCCGGTGCTGTTGGGACACCAGTAAATCACTGCTGGGTAAATTGGCACCCAACGCTCCAGCGCGTTTCCTCACTGGACCTAGCTTATCGGTTAGCGCCACGTTCTTCACACCGCCCCAGCGCACGGGCTGCGCGCTATTGTCCAACGTCTCGTCAAGGTCGCCAATCTGGATTTGATCAACGCGACGATCACCCTCAGACGTGCGGACCATCGTTCCTGCCGCAAAACACACAAAATTCTGTAAGGCGTTTTGGTAAAGACCTGTGCATGCTTGCCCAGATATCGAATTCACGTTGATGGCTTGGATCCCACCAG
>DLQI01000125.1 GCA_002478745.1 Rhodobacteraceae bacterium UBA7436
CTGGAAAGTTATCTAAGTAAGCGCTGAGATCGCAAGGTTGCGTTGAAATTTTTTAGAAAATCAATAAAGTGCAATAGTCAGCCTAGAATCATAACAACGGAGAAACTGCGTGGCTACTGCGCAGCTATGATGGTCATGTGAAATTCTGGCCAGCAAGAAACAGGCCGCTGGGTAAACAAAAGAGCTGAGAATTCTCACCTACCCTTCCAACGACGAGAAAGGGCGATGCCTAGCACCGTTAGTATGATAGTCTCAGGAAGGCTGACAAATGTCTTAGCCCCAAGAAACATGCCAGATACGGTTCTGATTGCGAACAAATAAACGATCCGCCATTAGATATAGCGCTAAAAGAAAAAGGTGAGCGGATGCCAAGATGCAGCTGCAAACGCGGATTGTAAGAGAATAGCGGCTTAGACTGACAGTACAGAAAGAGATACAAACAGCAAGTTGCAGGCTCCACCTATTGCGCAGGCAGAGTTTACGAAAGCAGCGCAAAAGCTGCCCAAGATTATAAGAAGGGCCATAGGGTTTATTATGGTGGTCCTTCTCTGTGTTTGTTAGTCTATCTGAACGATTTTTCGATCTGGTCCAGCGTACGCATCGCATTAAGGGTATCATGGACCGATCCATTCGGTTCACGGCCTTCACGAATGGCTGCAATGAATTCGCGGTCGATCAGTTCGATCCCGTTGTTAGATACGGCCACATCGCTCAGGTTAATTTGGTTTTCACGCCCGTCGTACAGGTCGTCATACCGCGCCAGATAAGTACCATTGTCACAAATGTAGCGGAAGAACGTGCCTAAAGGCCCGTCATTGTTGAAAGATAGCGACAACGTACAAACCGCGCCGGATGGTGTTTTCAGCCCGATTGACATGTCCATAGCAATGCCCAGTTCCGGATGGCGCGGCCCCTGCAGGCCGAAACATTCAGATGCCACTTCGCCCGTTTGATATTGAAACAGGTCCACCGTGTGGCAAGCGTGATGCCACAGCAAGTGATCCGTCCAGCTGCGCGGTTCACCTTTGGCGTTCATGTTGGACCGGCGAAAGAAGTAAGTTTGCACATCCATCTGCTGCACCTTTAATTCGCCTGCAGCAATCTTGTTTTGGATCCACTGGTGGGATGGGTTAAACCGGCGTACCTGACCGGCCATGGCTAGAACGCCCGTTTCCGTTTGCACTGCACAAATGCGTTCGCTGTCTTTCAAGCTGTCAGCCATGGGAATTTCGATCAACACAGGTTTGCCTGCTTTCATGCAAGTTACCGCTTGATCGGCGTGCATTTGGGTTGGTGTTGCCAGAATGACCGCATCCACATCATCGCGGTCGAGGCAGTCATCCAAAGAAGTTGATGCATGAGCAATGCCGCGTTCCTGTGCCAAGGCTTCGATCTTTGATTGTTTTGGGCCCATGATAGAGGTGACTCTTACATCATCAATGGCGTCCAAAGCTTCCAGGTGTTTAATTCCGAATGCGCCGTAGGCGCCTGCTACGCAGATTCTCATAATTTTAGTCCTTAGTCGTTTACATTTTCAAGAATGATGTGACCTACAGCGGTGTTGGATGCAGGGACGTGATAATGTCGGTGCACCTCTTCCACTTCGTCATCGAGTGCTCCGCGCATCACGTGCCACATCACCATTTCCACTCCTTCGGATCCTGCTTCGCGCAGATACTCAACATGTTGAGTTTGGGACAGGGCAACCGGATCAGACGTCAGACGATCCAAAAACTGTTTGTCCCACTCTGCATTAATCAGTCCCGCGCGTTTGTATTGCAACTGATGGCTCATCCCGCCGGTACCAAAAATCACAACATTCAGGTCTTCGTCAAAGCTTTCTACAGCGCGGCGGATCGCCTTTCCAAGGTTGTAGCAGCGATTGCCTGTTGGCGGTGGATACTGTACCACATTCACACACAAAGGGATTACCAAGCAGGGCCATTCATCATCAACGCCTTTGTCACCAAACATCACAGAAAGAGGCACGGTCAGACCATGGTCTACTTCCATTTCGTTCATGACGGTGATGTCAAACTCATCTAGAATCAAGGACTGCGCAATATGGCTGGCGAATACCTGGTGGTTTTTGACCACAGGTACAGGCCGCGGCCCCCAACCTTCGTCCGCAGGTGAAAACTCTGCAGCACATCCCAGTGCAAATGTCGGAATGCAAGATGCATCAAAGACAGTACAATGATCATTATAGACAAGGAAAATAACATCAGCTTTTTGCGCCTTCATCCATTCACGAGATTTTTCAAACCCATCGAAAACTGGTACCCAATACGGCTGATCTGTAATGCCTTGATCCATCGCCACACCGATGGCTGGGACGTGGGAACAGCCCACACCTGCGGTTATACGTGCCATTAATTTTCCCCCTCTTTATCCCATTCGTGTTGATACCGATTGCCGTCTGGTGAACGTCCGCCCGCAACCATCATGGCGCGATAGGCTTCGTTGCCCATGCCCGTCATCAATCCTGCAAGTTGCTGAAAATTGATACCGTCATTGGCGGCAAGCTTACTGGTGTAGTAGATGTTGCCACCCAGTTCGAGCAGTCGATTCCAATCCCTTTCTAAAACCGCCTGACGTTGTTCAGTGGTCACTGGATATTTGTCGAGATATGCCGCTTCATCTGTGTTGAAGGCGTCGCGATTGTTTGCAAGTCGCAGCGAAATGCAAAACTGGTTCAGTTGATACCCTTTACGCCCACGATCTGCGTCGAACACAAAGGTGCCTGGAATATCCTCGTAGTCTTTATTCAGCGCCATGGCCTATTCCTTTCTGCTATTGGTTAGGGCCGCAGCAGCAGCCATTTGTGATTTTAGGTCTAAATCGCGCAGGGTTTTTGCGACTTCTGTCACCTCGGCGGCCCAACGGGTTTGATGGATGGCAGAGCATTCTGGTATATGAGGTGTAAGGCGATACCAACCGAAACTCGGATAACTGCGGTAGAGCGATGCTAAAATATAATCTTGTATCACTGCTTTTTGGCCTGCAAGAAAACATTCTAGCGTAAGCGCCCCTGACCCCTTGACCATGATGGATCGTGTCATTGCTGCGGTCCTGCAGATTGTGCGCCCATGCACAGATCCGTCATCACTGCTTGGACAGCCGCTGTGTGTGGACCCGCAATGAAGCAAGGGGATTGGCGCAGTTTAGGGTGTGCCGAGGTCAATGTAGCTAAGTCGGCATATCGTCCACCTGCAGCTTCTATTAATTTTGCTGGCCTGCGTTTTGTTTTGGCGGCACAGCTTTTGTAGTCAAAGTAAAGCGCGCTATTCATGTGCTCGGATGCTAAGGCTTTGGTTGCATGCTCTGTTTGATTTGCTGGCACTAATGAAAACATGATATCTGTTTCCTTGCACGTATCTTGGCAGTCAAGGATCGCTTTGGCTCCAAACTTTCTATAGTCAGCCTCCTTTCTGGCAAGGTCCTGCACATCTGTCTTGATGTCATGAACCGAAAACAGTGAGTTCTTTCCGGCAAACTTTGATCCAGACACAAACTCTCGTGCAGCCTCACCGAACGCAATCAAAGTTACTTTTCTGTCGTATTTTGCCAAGACGTTGTACACCTTCAATTCCCGCTGATGTAAGCATGAATCCCGATATAACTGCCAATCGAATTGACCAAATCGGTATTGAGAAATGCTATAGCCAGAGGATTCGCGTTAGCAGGGAGTTTCATTCAGTTTGGCCTGTTGACGAAGAAAATCAATAAACTGCTGCTGGGTTTTTGTTGGTGTCCAATTCCTGCGAAAGGTCAAGCCTATGTTCCGCTTATGGCCAGATAATCGAATATTAAGCGGAATAATAGACCCCAACTGTGCATCGACGTGAACCTGGTGCCGGGACACGATTGAAACGTAGTTTCCTTGTGCCAACACACCGCGCAGAACTGCTAAGGAGGATGAGACGACTCGAACTGGCGTTTCTGGCCGGTCCTGAATGCGAAGTTTTTCAAATAAAAACTGCCCTGCTGGTGTTTCTTTGGGGGGCGCAATCCAAGGAAAATCCAATGTGTCTTCTAATGTTAATGTTAAACCACGGCTTTTTGCCAAAGGATGGCTGGGATGTGCTACGACTGCCAACGCGTCCTGGAACAAGAACTCTTGTTCCACATCATCCGCCGGGGCCGGATTGCGCAACGCGCCTATCAGGCAATCCAAATCCCCTTCACGTAACGACCGCAGCAATCCTGAATACCGGCCTTCAAGCACGCGAATTTGGAACCCTGAAACCTGGCTGACCATCGAATGAATGGCTTTGGGCACAATTGTTGTGCGTGCCAATGGCAAGCTCCCAAGCACGAAGTTCCCGCAATCGTGCCCCAGTTCATGACTGATTTCTTCCAATCCCTGGCGCAACTCTGTCTCGGCTAATTTTGCTCTGATCACAAACGCTTCTGCAGCGGCGGTCAGCTGAACACCTGACGGACTGGCTGCGAAAAACGGCAATCCTGCTACAGCTTCTAAACTTCTAGCTGTTCGATGAACTGTCGGCTGTGACAAACCCAATGCGTTGGCCGCAACTGAGAAGCTGCCAGTGTTTGCAATTGCGATAAGGTTGCGCAATTGCGATGCCGTCACCAGTTTGTCAAAGTCAGACTTGATTTGGGTTTTGCCGCCACCCGTTTTTAGGGCCACATAGGATCCATCTTTCAGATGAGACAGGGCCCGCTGTGCGCGTTTGGCAAACAACTCACCGCAGTTGTTCAAGACCGCCTGTCGCCGATCCCGTTTCAACAAAGACGTCCCGACATCTTTTTCGAGGCTGGTAATCGCTTGGGTCGCTGCGGGTTGGGATAAATGGCAAAGGTCAGCCGCTAGTGTCACAGACCCTGTCCGTGCTGTTTCCAAAAATACACGTATATGACGCAAGTTTGGAAATCCGCCGCGCATGTGCCCCCTATAGCTTTTTGTGATCTCTTCTTCTTAATTCGAAATAGGCAAATGTCTCATGCGCAAACTATACTGGTAAGGTATCGGTTGGCAATGGCCACGAACCAAGTAAAAGGTGTGAAAACGATGTCCGACAAAAAAACAGCATTGGTGATCAGCGCCCATTCTGCTGACTTCGTTTGGCGAGCGGGCGGTGCGATAGCACTGCATCAGGCCAAGGGGTATGAAGTGACGGTCGCTTGTTTGTCCTACGGTGAACGTGGTGAAAGTGCGAAGCTATGGAAACAAGACGGAATGACCTTGGATAAGGTCAAAACTGAACGCCGCAAGGAAGCGGAAAATGCAGCAGCAGCTTTGGGCGTGAACGACATTCGGTTCTTTGACGTTGGGGATTATCCGCTGGATTTGGGTCGTGAAACTCAGGACCGTATGGTCGATGTGATCCGCGAAGTGCAGCCGAAATTTATGATGTCCCATTCGAAATGGGATCCCTACAATACAGATCATATGAACACGACACAGTTCGCGCTGGAATGTCGGATGATCGCGCAAGCGTGGGGACATAATCCCAAGCAAAAAGTTCTTGGTGCGCCGCAGCTGTATCTGTTTGAACCACACCAGACGGAGCAGATGGAATGGAAGCCGACTACGTTCTTGGACATAACTGAAGTTTGGGACAAAAAATGGGCTGCAATCCAATGCATGCAGGGCCAAGAACACTTGTGGAATTTCTATAAGAATGTCGCTGAAAATCGCGCCAATCATTTCCGTCGGAACTCGGGCGGTCAAGCGGGCGGTCGCGCTGCTAAATACGCGGAAGGGTTCGAAACGGTCTTTCCCCGCACTGTGGATGAATTGGAATGACCTACCCAGCAGGCACAACAGGCGTTGTGGTTCGAAACATTGACCGTGCGGATCAAGCCGTTGTTGACGGTCTGGCCGCATGCGGGGTTGCCACGGTCCACGAAGCGCAGGGGCAGAAAGGGTTGCTGGCTGATTACATGCGGCCAATCTTTATTGGTGCGCGGATTGCTGGGTCGGCGGTTACGATCCTCGCGCCTCCCTGTGATAATTGGATGATCCATGTGGCGATTGAACAGTTGCAGCCCGGCGACGTGATGGTGTTGGGCACCACCACTCCATCGAACGCTGGTTATTTCGGTGATTTGCTTGCGACCTCCGCCATTGCACGCGGGTGTCGTGGATTGATCATTGATGCCGGCGTGCGGGATGTGCGAGACCTGACTGAAATGGGCTTTCCTGTATGGTCTAAGGCGGTGCATGCGCAAGGTACGATCAAGGAAACACTGGGGTCCGTAAATATCCCAGTCGTCTGTGCGGAAGAACTAATCAATCCGGGCGATATAGTTGTGGCTGACGATGATGGAGTTTGCGTGGTGCGCCGCGATGAAGCAGCAGATGTTTTGGCCAAAGCCCAAGCACGGGAAGCGAACGAAGGTGCGAAACGGGCCCAGTTTGAAGCAGGCGAGTTGGGCCTTGATATTTATAACATGCGCAAACGTTTGGCTGAGAAAGGCTTAAAGTATGTCTGACGGCATTCGCTGCATGTGGATGCGGGGTGGGACATCAAAAGGCGGGTATTTTCTGGCTAGTGATTTGCCCACTAATGCAGCGGCCCGCGACGCGGCCCTTTTGGATATCATGGGCTCACCAGATACCTTGCAGATCGATGGAATGGGCGGGGCAAGCCCGCTGACATCTAAAGTTGCGGTTGTTCAGAAATCTGAACGTATAGGCGTGGATGTGGATTATCTGTTCCTACAAGTTTTCGTTGATCAAGCGATTGTCACCGATGCGCAAAATTGTGGGAATATCCTGTCGGGTGTCGGTCCATTCGCGATAGAACGCGGCTTAGTTCCGGCCCAAGACGTTGAGACGTCCGTCGCCATATTTATGGAAAATACTAGCCAGGTTGCCATATCCCGCGTTCAAACGCCGGGGCGTAAAGTAAGCTATCGTGGCGCCGCCATGATCGACGGTGTGCCCAAGGGCAGTGCGCCGGTACCCATCACGTTTAAAGATACGGCTGGGTCGTCTTGTGGGGCACTTTTGCCCACGGGAAACGCAATGGATGTGGTCGAAGGCGTCGAAGTGATTATGATCGACAACGGCATGCCATGTGTCGTGATGCGCGCGGCAGACATGGGAATCGCTGGTGATGAATTACCTGGTGATTTGGAAGCAAACTCCGCCCTTCGTCAAAAATTAGAAACGATCCGATTGAAATGTGGGCCGCAGATGAATTTAGGCGATGTGACCGAAAAGTCTGTGCCAAAAATGACAATAGTATCGGCACCCGGGCAGGGTGGTGCAATATCCACTCGCACGTTCATTCCGCACCGCTGTCATAAAACAATTGGCGTGTTGGGGGCTGTCAGCGTTGCCACGGCTTGTTTGATTGAAGGTTCACCGGCCTATGATCTGGCGCAACGCGGTGAAGGTTCGGAACGGAAGCTTTCGGTCGAACACCCCACAGGCGAAACGACAGTAGTGGCTACGTTGGATGACGCAGGTACAGTCGTCGAAGCCGCAGTTCTACGCAATGCCCGCAAATTGATGGATGGAGTTGTATTCACATGATCGAACAAAAAATGGATGCCGATTGGCTAGAATTTCATACCGACCCCAAGGTGCCAGATTTCAAACTGCCGGCGGGTGCGGTCGATGCCCATTGCCATGTTTTTGGGCCATCACCTAATTTCCCCTTTGCACCGGAACGCAAATATACACCGTGTAATGCGGGCAAAGATCAACTGTATGCGCTGCGTGACCACCTTGGATTTACCCGCAACGTGATTGTGCAAGCAACGTGCCATGGGAGAGACAATTCTGCGATGGTTGATGCTTGCCGAAGCGCAGGCGATTTGGCGCGGGGAGTGGCAAGTGTAGGCGCGGATATCACCTGGACAGAACTGGCTGACATGCATGAAGCAGGTGTACGTGGGGTGCGGTTTAACTTTGTGAAACGCTTGGTCGATGCTACTCCTAAAGAGATATTTATACGGATCGCCGACAAAATCCAGGAATTTGGCTGGTCCATCGTGGTCTATTTCGAAGCCGCAGATTTGGAAGAATTAGAGCCATTCCTTAAAAAATTGCCGGGAATTATCGTCGTGGACCATATGGGGCGTCCTGATGTAACCAAAGGTGTGTGTCATACTGATTTTGAGCGGTTTATTAGCCTAATGGCCGATAATGAGAGCATTTGGACCAAAGTCACTTGCCCTGAACGGCTGACGGTCGCTGGCCCGCCTTATGATGATGTGGTGCCATACTATCAGGCCATCGTCGACCGTTTCGAAGATCGAGTGTTGTGGGGTACTGATTGGCCGCATCCGAATATGAAGTCTCATATGCCTGATGATGGTGCCTTGGTGGATTATATCCCTCGTATTGCCTTGACTGCGACGCAGCAGCAAAAATTGTTGGTTGATAACCCAATGCTGTTGTACTGGCGCTAGCGTGGAAGGATAATGATATGACAGATATTACACGCGGGCACTGTCAGATAAAACTAACTTGAGACGGGGCG
>DLQI01000011.1:0-25408 GCA_002478745.1 Rhodobacteraceae bacterium UBA7436
GTGCTGCAATGCACGGCCCCTTTTGCTTTTAGTCTTTGTGGGTCTCGGTGAATTTCGCTTGCTGCTCACCTGTCGCCTCGGTCTGATAGTTGGCTTTCCACTCGTCCATGGTCATACCGTAGAACGCTTCGCGGCCTTCGTCTTTGCTCATCTCAATGCCGCGTTCGTTTGCCGCCTCTTGATACCAACGTGACAAGCAGTTGCGGCAAAAGCCTGACAAGTTCATCATGTCGATGTTTTGTACATCGGTGCGGTCTTGCATCAGGTGTTGGCGCATCCGGCGGAAAGCGGCGGCTTCGATTTCGAGCTGTGTTTGAGCGTCCATGTGATTTGATCCTTTTGCGATTCTGTTCAGGTGTTGGGCGATCTTGTGTCTAAATGAATAGCCCATCGGGCCCTTACATTGAATTAGTCATAGAAGTTTCACCTAATTTCATCATAGGTTTTAGGTGAGTTGCTTCCGAAAGGGAATTGGGTGATAAGCGCCCAAATGATAGCGGTAACATAAGTTAAAAACGAGGAATCCCCCAGCATGAGACGTCTGCGCAATGTGAAAGTCGTGGCCACTTTAGGTCCAGCATCCGAAACATATGAAACAATTCGGGCACTTCACGAGGCGGGCGCGGATGTGTTCCGTTTGAATATGTCTCACGGTAGCCACCCTGAGATTGCCGAAAAGCACGCGATTATTCGCAAGGTTGAAGCTGATTTGAACAGCACAATTGGCATCCTCGCCGACCTTCAAGGTCCGAAGTTGCGTGTTGGTGTGTTTGCTGCTGAAGAAGGCGAAATGCTGGTAAACGGCGAAAAGTTCCGTCTTGATCTTGACCCAGCTGAGGGCGACATCAACCGCGTTTGCCTACCGCACCCTGAGATTTTCCAAGCGCTTGAAGCGGGCGCAAGCCTGTTGGTCAACGACGGCAAGATCCGTTTGAAGGTTGAAGAATGTGGCAAAGACTTTGCTGATTGCGTTGTCATCAATGGCGGCCAAATTTCTAACCGCAAGGGCGTGAACGTTCCCGACGTTGAGCTTCCGTTGGCCGCGTTGTCGGGCAAAGACCGTGCTGATTTGGAATTTGTTTGTGAGTTGGGTGTGGACTGGTTGGCGTTGTCTTTCGTTCAGCGCGCTGCTGACGTTGAAGAAGCCCGCGGGATGGTTCAAGGCCGTGCTGCGATCTTGTCCAAGATTGAAAAACCAAATGCAGTCGATCGCTTTGAAGACATCCTAGCTGTCAGTGATGGCATCATGGTTGCTCGTGGCGATTTGGGTGTTGAGCTGCCGGTACAGAACGTACCGCCAATTCAAAAACGTCTGATCCGCATGTGTCGCGCGGCCGCTAAGCCAGTGATCGTTGCAACCCAGATGTTGGAAAGCATGATCGAAAGCCCAATGCCAACACGCGCAGAGGTTTCCGATGTTGCGACTGCGATTTATGAAGGTGCTGACGCTGTGATGCTAAGCGCTGAAAGTGCTGCCGGCGATTTCCCAATCGAGGCTGTGCAAACAATGGACAATGTCGCACGCGAAGTTGAGCAAGATCCAACATACCGCGAGATCATTGAAGCCAGCCGTGTTGTTGAACACCGCTCGGTTGCTGTTGGTATCGTATCTGCAGCCCGTGAAATTGCGGAAACAACAGACATCAAAGCGATTTGCTGCTTTACTCAAAGCGGAACGACTGCGTTGTTGACTGCACGTGAACGCCCACGGGTTCCAATCATCGCGATGACGCCATTGGTGAATACCGCTCGTCGTCTGGCCCTGACTTGGGGTACGAACTGTGTCCTGACTGGCAACATGGATCGCTTTAAGGGTGCCGTTGTAAGCGCTGCAAGTGCTGCACGCGCTGAAGGTTTGGCGACAGAGAAAGACCAAATCGTTGTGACCGCGGGTGTACCGTTCAACGTTCCAGGCAGCACAAACATTTTGCGTGTTGCGCCATGCGACGAGCGTTTGATCTTTAACACTGATCCAGACTAAGCTGCCGGCCGGTGTAGGGAGTAAGTGTTATGGATGCAGATACTGCATTGGTTTTGGGTTTGATTGTCGTTGGTTTTTCAATTCCTTCGATGGTGTCCGCAATGAGTGACCGCCGTGCGCCTAGGGCGTCAATTGTCACTATTTTGATTGCGGGTTGTTTGATTCTGTACGCAATCAAATCAAAGCCAGCAGGCTATGCGTTGGAGGACATTCCTGATGTGTTTTTCAACGTGGTCGCCAAATTTATACCGTAGGTTTTTCGGTTCTGGTATCTGAGGCCACTAGATCTAGGGTTTTGGCTGTTTTTTAGGGAAAATTCAGCATTTGCGCTTGCCCTGATCATCTAGCCCGCCTAAAGACCAACTTCGTTCCGCGCGTCCGGCTAAATGGCATGCCGAGTCGCGCAACTACCGAACTCAATATTAAGGAGACGGAAATGCCAAAGATGAAGACGAAATCAAGTGCAAAGAAGCGCTTTAAGATTTCCGCGACCGGTAAGGTCATCGGAGGTCAAGCTGGCAAACAACACGGTATGATCAAACGCACAAACAAGTTTTTGCGTAACGCGCGTGGCACGACTGCATTGTGCGCTGCCGACGCTAAGATCATCAAGGGCTTCATGCCCTACGACCGCTGAGCCAGAAGGAATAAGATATGTCCAGAGTTAAAGGTGGCGTAGTCACCCACGCCCGTCACAAGAAAGTAATCAAAGCTGCCAAAGGTTATTATGGCCGCCGTAAGAGTACTTTTAAAGTCGCACGCCAAGCGGTCGACAAAGCAAACCAATATGCAACCCGTGACCGTCATAACCGCAAGCGCAACTTCCGCGCATTGTGGATCCAACGGATCAACGCGGCAGTTCGCTCCCACGACGCAGCGCTTACATATTCGCGCTTCATCAACGGTCTGACACTTGCAGGCATCGAAGTTGACCGTAAGGTTTTGGCTGACTTGGCTGTACACGAACCAGAAGCGTTCGGCACAATTGTTGCACAGGCACAGGCAGCATTGGCAGCGTAAGCGCCATTGTTACCGAAGAGATTTAGAAAGCCCTGCCTTATTGGCAGGGCTTTTTGCGTTTCTTAGGGCGCTCGTCCACTGGAATACGCTTGTGCAACGCTCTGAATGGGCAGAGGGTGAAATTCGAAACTATAATCGGCCTCACGCATGTCCCGCACCCTAACCTTTGTTCTTTTTTTTATCGCTACGTTTATGCAAGCAGGCGCTTATGGCCTAACGTTCATGATGCCCCGCTTGTTCGATAGCTTTGGGGCCAGTGAAAAGGTCGTTGGAACGATGTTGATGGTGACAACGGTTGTGACTGTCATAACCGTCTATTTTTCAGGGCACCTGTCAGATTTGTTTGGACGGCTTCGCACACTCGGTACCGCGTGTTTGGCGATTGCGGCATCGTTGTATCTATACGGGACAATAGCAGCGGTCGGTCCTTGGATGGTCCTTGCAAGTGTTCTGCTTGGTTTTGGGTGGGGCCTAACCTATTCTCTTGGACCAATTGTTTTGACTCGGCTGGTCAGGCCCAATGAACGGGTTCAATTTTTCACGCTTCTATCCGTTTTTGTCATGGCAGGGTTTGGACTGTCTCCGGTTTTCGCTTCGATGCTTGAAGCCGCTGGTTTTTCAATCCGCGGTGCGTTTTTGGCAACCGCCGTGATGTGTATCGTTAGCGCGATACTTTTCTTCCTTCTAAGTGAGCCAATAAAAGTCCATGCGCTTAATCCAGCGCCTGAGGCTTCCTCGCGTATTACAATCGCATCGTTGGTCGCTGTTCTAAAATCACGCGCAGTTATTCCTGTGGTCATGGTTTGTCTGGGCGCCAGTGTTTTTGCAGGACTCAATAACTTCCAGACAGTTTTCGCGGATGATCGAGGCCTGAACTATGCCAATTTCTTTTTAATTTATACGTTGACTGTGATCATTTTTCGGTTGGTGTTGGTAAAATTTAAGGGTGGCACAAATCCGTACCTGATGATCGCGGCCCTGCAATACGTCATGTGCGCCAGCGTTGTTTTGTTCATCTTTAGCGGCGGAAATACGTTGCTTTACGCTCTGGTCGCAGTTTTGTTTGGGCTGGGGTACGGTGTTTCATATCCAATCCTTGTTGCGATGGCAGCCAACGATGCACAAGAAGAATTGGGGCCTCAAACCCTTCAACTATTTGCGCTGACGTATTTTGTTGGAATTTTTGGGTTTCCCTTCATTGCAGGTTGGATCATCGTTGAAATTGGCACTACGCCTTTGTTGGTATTGGTTGCGGTAATTGCAGCGTTTGAGGCCAGTATGGCGCTGCGGCGTGCAACAACATTCGCGAGCGTAGGATCGTCAAGCCCCTAGAGGGATGATCACCCCAGTTTCCATGCATGTGGATTGTCCTAAGTTTTTCCCCGTTTTAAGCTGTGAGCATAACGCTACGGTCCCCAAATAATAATCAAAACGAGGGACGACCATGAATAAACAAATCGCAGAATTTATCGGCACATTCACATTGGTCTTGTTAGGCTGTGGATCAGCCGTATTGGCAGGCGCTGACATTGGACTGACCGGGATCAGCTTTGCCTTCGGTCTGGCATTGATCGCCATGGCATATGGCATCGGCCCAGTGTCTGGTTGCCACATCAACCCAGCTGTTTCACTGGGTATGGTTGCTGCAGGCCGCATGAGCATGCTGGAAGCTATCAAATACATCATCGCACAAGTTGCAGGCGCAATCGTTGCTGCAGCTGTTCTTTGGGTCATCGCAACTGGCAAAGCTGGTTACACATTGGCGGAAAAGGGTTTGGGTCAAAACGGTTGGGGCGCAGGATACTTGGGTGAATACTCAATGATCGCCGCACTGGTGTTCGAAATCGTCGCAACGTTCTTGTTCATGGTTGTGATCCACTTGGTTGGCATTAACGTCACGGGCGTTTCAGTGAACCCAGCGCGTTCCGTTGGCCCGGCACTGTTTGTCGGCGGTACAGCGATTGCGCAACTCTGGTTGTTCATCGTAGCACCAATCCTGGGCGCAGTCGCAGCTGGCTTGTTGTTCAAAACTGGTACACTCGACGCAGCTGAATAACCCAGTCTGCTAGGTGAAAATAGGATGCAGCGGTGTGAAAACGCCGCTGCTTTTTTATCTTTTCTTTTTCTTTTTCGGCGGTTTGATGGTTTTGCCCATCTTCTTTTCTTTGAACTTGCGCCGTGCCAACGACTCTGAGTTGGCTTGTTCTTCGGTCGCCAACTTGTTCCACCGCGCCAAACGATCCGTATCGATTTCGCCCGCCTTAATCGCTGCGAGTATGGCGCAGCCCGGTTCAACCTGATGACTGCAATCCGAGAATTTACACTCAAGTGATAAGTTGTGCAGATCAGGAAACAGATCACTGATCCCTGACGCCGCATCTGTCACCTGCAACTCGCGCATCCCTGGTGTATCAAGGACCGCGCAGCTGTCGTAGGTTATGTGAAGGTGACGGCTGGTCGTCGTGTGACGTCCCCGAGCATCCGCTTCACGTACGCCTTGGGTATCAACCTCTGACCCTGTCAGCGCATTCACCAATGTGGATTTCCCAACGCCGGACGACCCAAGGAAAGCAACGGTCTGCCCCACCTTGCACCACTGCGCCAACTCGCGCTTTGGCGCATCGCTTAGCGCGTTTAGCACCACGACGGGTACTTTTTTCGAGATTGCAGTCGCGGCCGTTACAAAGGGTTCCAAGTCATCGCACAGATCGGCCTTTGTCAGTACGATCACCGGATCAACGCCCGCTTCAAAGGCCAAAGCGATATAGCGTTCGATGCGGGCCACGTTGAAATCACGATTACACGAGGACACTATGAACGATGTATCAAGGTTCGCCGCAATCATTTGAACATGGCGGTCATGACCCGCGCCGCGCCGTTTGATCAGACTTTGACGATCTAGAACTCGCTCTGGTTTGGTCTGTGCTTCGTTGATCAGGATCCAGTCGCCAACTGTAATTTCCGTGTCTGGGTACACAATTGTTGTGTCAACCGTTTCACCAACCACATGCAACGAGTTGCGGTGCACTTGGGTCACACGTGCGGGGGGCGTCAACGCCATCTCACCTTCATCCAATTGATCTGCAAAAAATGGCTGCCAACCCAGCAACTCAAGGAGTGTTGGTGCGGTATCGGTGTTGATATCCGTCTGGGGCTGATTTTGGGAAGTGTCCCGTGTCATTCATGCGCTTTCACTTAGGTTACTCAGGGAATAGCGGACAAACCGTCTCAGCGTAAGGGGGCAAGGTTGCGGGTGTGACTTGCAATCAACGCCTCGCAACGCTAGCAGAGCATAAGCATTTTTCGGAGGCCGTCATGGACGATCTTAAAGCCAAATATCTAGATCAAATCGCAAACGCTGCTGATGAGGCTGTGTTGGAAGACATCCGCCTTGCTGCCGTTGGCAAAAAAGGTGAAGTCGCGCTAAAAATGCGGGAGCTGGGCAAGATGACCCCAGAAGAGCGTCAAGCTGCAGGTCCTGCCCTGAACGCGCTAAAAGACGAGATTAACAGCGCATTGGCCGCTAAGAAATCTGGTTTGGCGGACGCCGCATTGGACGAACGTCTGCGCAACGAATGGCTGGACGTTACTTTGCCAGCACGCGAACGTCCGATGGGTACAATCCACCCGATTTCTCAGGTCCAAGAAGAGGTGACAGCCATCTTCGCAGAGATGGGGTTTGCCGTGGCTGAAGGCCCGCGCATTGATACCGATTGGTATAACTTTGACGCGCTGAATATCCCGGGCCACCACCCTGCACGCGCCGAGATGGACACGTTCTATATGCACCGTGCAGAGGGTGATGATCGCCCACCGCATGTTTTGCGCACGCATACATCACCGGTTCAAATCCGTTCTATGGAAAAGACTGGTGCCCCAACACGCATCATCTGTCCGGGCGGCGTTTACCGTGCGGATTATGACCAAACACACACACCGATGTTCCATCAGGTTGAAGGTTTGGCGATCGACAAAGACATCTCAATGGCGAACCTGAAATGGGTTCTCGAAGAGTTTGTGAAGTCTTATTTCGAGGTCGACAACGTCGATATCCGTTTCCGCGCCTCCCACTTCCCGTTCACTGAACCATCAGCCGAAGTCGATATTCGCTGCTCATGGGAAGGTGGCACGTTGAAGGTTGGTGAGGGCGATGATTGGCTCGAAATCTTAGGCTCTGGCATGGTGCACCCGAAGGTGTTGCAGGCTGGCGGCATTGACCCAAATGAATGGCAGGGCTTTGCCTTTGGCATGGGGATCGACCGGATCGCGATGTTGAAATACGGTATCCCAGATTTGCGTGCATTCTTTGACAGCGACCTGCGTTGGTTGCGTCATTACGGTTTTGCATCCTTGGATATGCCAACATTGCGTGGTGGTTTGAGTAAGTAAGTGCTTGTTTTAGTTTTGTATTACGGAGTCCCTTTTGGGCTTCTGATTGCAGGCCTGAACGTTAGCCAAGACTACCGAAAGCGTTGGACGTATTCCTACCACACACGCCATTTCGGAGAGTCCTAGTTGGGGCTCGCCCTCAATCGAAACATGGCGGTTGTGGCTGTTTTCGTTCAGGATATGCGCAATCAAAAGGTGTCATCCCGACGCGCTGACGAAGCGTTGATCATGGCAACTGCCTTGGAAGAACACCTTAGCGTTCTGACAGGTGTGGACCTTACAAAGTCATATCTGAAGCGGCGAAAACGTCTTTGGAATCAGGCCGCTAAGATGGATCTGCCCGAAGGGGCATAGGATTACCACGTTATTGTGACGTGACATTTCTGCGCTGATGCTTAGCCTTGCAGATATGAAATATATCACCTTTTTGATTGCTGGGCTTTTCGCCAGTTCTGCCTTTGCTGGGGAGGAGTGCCAACTGGCTGTTCCATGCGAACTCGACAGTGGTCGCAGTTACCACGTCAAAGTCCCTGACGATTGGGACGGCAAGACGCAACTTCCTGTTTTAATGCACTTTCATGGGTGGCAGCGCACGGGTGCTTTGCCAGTTCAGCATGACCGGATTTCGGGTGCAACGCGTCGTCGAGGCGTATTGTTGGTTGCGCCGAATGGTAATCGTAAAACATGGGATTTCTGGGATAGTGAAACTGATGACGTTCCGTTTGGAACTGAGGTTTTAGAAGACGTTGCCAAGAATTATCCCATTGATAAGGATCGCATTTTTGTCTCCGGATATTCCTTTGGGTCTGCAATGGCTTGGCGGTATGTTTGTGAAGACGGTAATGATGTTGCGGCCTTGCTCGCAATTTCAGGGAGCTTGCGCCAAGATGTCCAATGCCCCCAAGCGCCACGTGACGTGCACCATGTGCACGGGACCGATGACACCGTAATGGACTTCCCGTTTGGGCAGGGTGGGGACACGACATACCCCGTGAAATTATGGCGTGACAAGTTTGACTGCGGGGTGGGCCAAGATGCTGGCGCGTGGAGTGTTGTGGATTTCCTGACCTTCCAACGCACCACATGGGAAGACTGCGGCAGCGGTCAAAATGTGACCCTTGATATACACCCCGGTGGGCATTTTATTCCACATGGTTGGATTGGACGACAGTTGGATGAACTGCTGGGACGGGCACCCACCTATCCCTGATAAAAGTGCCAAAAGCTAACGTATGTTTCACGTCGGTATTGTGTCGGTATAACGTCGGTGCATCTGACCGACACCCACAGCTGCCACTTGCACTTTTGCCCATTCTTTGCCATTGCCGTAGGCAATTCATAACACGGCCCGACAGTCGGGCATCCAAAGGTGCAGTCTCATGAAATTAACGTTGTCCTGGCTCAAAGATCATCTGGAAACAGAAGCTCCGATTGATGACATCCTATACGCTTTGACCGACCTTGGTCTTGAAGTGGAAGGTGTTGAGGATCGCGGCGCGAAGCTGGCCGATTTTACAATCGGTAAGATCATGAGTGCAGAAAAGCACCCAGACGCGGATCGCTTGCGCGTCTGTCAGGTAGACACCGATGAGGGCATGAAGCAGATCATCTGTGGTGCGCCGAATGCCCGTGAGGGGATCACAGTGGTTGTGGCCAAACCGGGCGTTTACGTGCCGGGCCTTGATATCACCATTGGCGTTGGTAAAATCCGTGGGATTGAAAGCTTTGGCATGATGGCGTCTGAGTCCGAGATGGAGCTGTCTGACGAACATGACGGTATCATCGAATTGGACAACGGTGAAGTTGGCCAATCCTTTGTGGATTGGTTGGCAGCAAATGACCCTGCTAAAGTCGATCCAGTGATCGAAATCGCTATCACCCCGAACCGTCCTGACGCATTGGGCGTACGTGGTATCGCGCGTGATTTGGCAGCCCGTGGTTTGGGTAGGTTGAAGCCTGCGCAAGAAGTTCACTATGACGGCACGTTCTCTTGCCCTCTCAGTGTCAGCATTGATGACGACACATTGGATCAATGCCCCGTCTTCTTTGGTCGCGTAATCCGTGGCGTCAAAAACGGCCCAAGCCCAGAATGGTTGCAAGATCGCTTGCGCGCCATTGGTCTGCGTCCGATTTCATTCTTGGTCGATGTGACTAACTTTTTCACCTTCGATCAAAATCGCCCTTTGCACGTGTTTGATGCTGATAAGATCGCTGGCAATGCCTTGCGTATTCACAAAGCAAAGGGTGGCGAGACCATCACGGCGCTGGATGATAAAGAGTACACGCTTGTCGACGGCATGACCGTTATTTCTGACGACAATGGTATTGAAAGCATCGGCGGCATCATGGGTGGTGCGGCGTCTGGCTGTACTGAAGAAACGGTAAACGTATTTGTTGAAGCCGCCTATTTTGATCCGGTCCGCACTGCGTACACCGGTCGCGCGCTCAAGATTAATTCAGATGCGCGCTATCGCTTTGAGCGCGGCATTGACCCTGAATTCACGCCGCAAGGTGTTGAGTTGGCCACGCAGATGATCATGGAACACGCAGGTGGCGAAGCCTCTGATGTGGTGATTGCGGGGGCGATTCCAGATGTGGCACGTGCCTATAAACTGGATGCGGCGCGTGTACAGTCGTTGGTCGGAATGGAAATTCCTGAATCAACACAGCGTCAGACATTGACCGCTCTTGGTTTCAAACTTGAAGGCGATATGGCGCATGTTCCTAGCTGGCGTCCCGATGTGCAGGGTGAAGCGGATTTGGTTGAAGAAGTTGCACGTATTGCCTCCCTTACCAAATTGCAGGGTCGTCCATTGCCACGCCTGACTGATGGTGTGCCAAAGCCGGTGATGACCCCAATTCAGCGCCGTCTTGTTGCTGCGCGTCGCACTGCAGCGGCGCTGGGTTACAACGAATGTGTGAGCTATAGCTTTATCGATCAGGCCAGCGCCACGTTGTTTGGTGGTGGCACGGATGTGACGATGCTGGAAAACCCGATCAGTGCGGATATGAGCCACATGCGCCCCGCATTGTTGCCAGCGCTTTTGCAAGCCGCGGCACGCAATCAAGCACGTGGTTTTGCCGACATGGCATTGTTTGAAGTGGGTACTGTTTTTGACGGCGGTGAGCCGGGCGAAGAGCATTTGCAGGTGTCTGGTTTGTTGATCGGTCGCACAGGTCCAAAGGATGTGCACGGTGCGTCCCGTGACGTTGATGTGTTTGATGCCAAGGCGGACGCCGAAGCGGTGTTGGCAGCCATTGGCGCCCCTGCGAAGGTACAAATCAATCGTGGTGCGCCAGAGTGGTGGCACCCTGGTCGCCACGGCATGATCTGCCTTGGTCCGAAAAAGGTTATGGGCGTGTTTGGTGAGGTGCACCCACGCATCTTGGCGGCGATGAATGTGAAGGGCCCCGCGATGGCCTTTACCATATATCCAGAGCAAATTCCGTTGCCACGGAAGTCGGGCGCAAGCCGCGGTGCGATGGATATTAGTGATCTACAGGCGGTCGAACGTGACTTTGCCTTTGTCGTGGATTCAGACGTTGATGCGCTGGCATTGGTCAATGCGGCAGCGGGTGCTGACAAGGCATTGATTGACGGTGTGCGTGTGTTCGATGAATTCATCGGTGGCTCACTGGGTGAGGGCAAGAAGTCCCTTGCGATCACAGTGCGTTTGCAGCCGCGCGACGGCAACTTGAAAGACAAAGATATCGAAGCGCTGAGCGCCAAAGTTATTGAGAAAGTCACCAAAGCCACAGGCGGCGTATTGCGCGGTTAAGCGTTAAGGATCGAAAAAATGTTGAACGTATATTTGTCAGGCGAAATTCACACCGACTGGCGTGAGCAAATTATTGACGGCGCGGCTGAGTTGGCCGTGTCCTTTAGCGCACCTGTGACCGACCATGCCTCAAGCGATGATTGCGGTGTCGCGATCATGGGGGCTGAGGCGGACAAATTTTGGCATGACAACAAGGGTGCGAAGTTGAACGCCATCCGCACGCGCAAAGGTATCGAAGACGCCGACGTTGTCGTTGTGCGTTTTGGCGACAAGTACAAACAGTGGAACGCGGCCTTTGATGCAGGCTATGCCGCCGCGCTGGGCAAGTCGTTGATTATCTTGCATCAGGACGAGCACCAACACGCGTTGAAAGAAGTGGATGCGGCGGCGTTGGCCGTGGTCAAAGAGCCTGCGCAAGTGGTCCAGATCCTGCGTTATGTTTTGACAGGCACACTGCCCAAGTAAGTGGAGCGGGGCTAATCGTTAGGGTTGTAAGGTAACAATTACCCTATCTCGACTGAGTGTAATGTATCTTTCTTCCCCCCGAAAAAACTTTCGCGTTGATTCGAAACTGGGTTAGCAAGTCGCTCATAGACGAACGCCAAATAAAGGCGACGGTCATAAAATCTTACGAGGGACACTCAAATGCTAAAAGAATTCAAAGACTTTATCAACAAAGGCAACGTCATGGACATGGCCGTTGGTATCATTATTGGTGCTGCGTTCACTGCGATCGTTGGTTCACTTGTTGCTGACTTGATCAACCCAATCATCGGCATCTTCATGGGCGGCATCGATTTTGCTGGTTTGTCAGCGACAGTTGGCGAAGCTGAGTTGACATATGGTAACTTCATCATGGCGATCATCAACTTCTTGGTTATCGCGTTTGTTGTATTCATGTTGGTTCGTTCATTGAACAAAATGAAAAAAGCAGAAGAAGCCGCTCCGGCACCAGCACCAGCTGGTCCAACACAAGAAGAGCTTCTGGCTGATATCTTGGCTGCTTTGAAGAAATAAGCCCTATCGGCTTAAATAAATAATATCTGGCCGAAATCGGTCGACCTTGGGCCCGCAGTTAAATCACTGCGGGCCTTTTTTGTTATGTGAGCAATGAATGGATTGGTGCATCCGCGTCGTGTAAAGTAATCGACAACATCGATCAAAACGGAAGCGGTCGTTGAGTATCTTCGGATATGTTGCGATCTGTTCGAAGATTCTGCTATCGAGTGCGGTATTGATTAAAGGATTCTTCGTATATGCAGCTCGACGCGACAGATAAACGCATTCTTACAGCTTTACAGCGCAAGGGGCGCATTTCAAATGCGGACCTTTCTGAGGTGGTGAACCTGTCGCCTTCTGCCTGTCACCGTCGCGTGCAGCGTTTGGAAGAAGAGGGATATATCCGCGACTATGTGGCGTTGTTAAACCCTCGTAAAATGGGCGTTCCAACAACTGTATTTGTTGAAATCACGTTGCAAGGGCAGGCTGATGAGGTGTTAGACGCCTTTGAAAAGGCCGTAGGCCGCGTGCCAGATGTTTTGGAATGTCACCTTATGGCAGGCTCAGCCGATTATTTGTTGAAGGTTGTCGCATCAGACACTGAGGATTTTGCCCGTATCCACCGCCAATATCTGGCGCGACTGCCCGGCGTTGGGCAGATGCAATCCAGCTTCGCTTTGCGCACAGTGTTTAAGACGACGGCGCTACCCGTCGTTTAAGCGGTTTCGCGCTTCCTGACGGGTTGGCGCAAGACTGTCCGCAATTTCTCAGGCGCTGTTTTGCGCGGGTCACCAAGATAGATTTCGTGGTGGTTTCCGTTTTCGATTAACCCATGATCCGGGATGAACTGGTAGTGGATCTTGGCAATTGTTGGTCCCTCGTCTTTGTAAGGGCCAATGTGCATGATCTGGGCGCACTGCCCCTCGTGCAGCGTTTCAAGCCGTAGCGTTGCGGGTGGATTTCCTAGTTTGATTGCAGCCTTGGCCACGCAGGCGTCGAAGATTGTCTGGTTTATCCAATCGGGTACTCGGATCATCATCGTCCACAGCCATTCATCGCGCCGATCTGATGTATATGCGGTATAATCTTCCGCCCACCAAAGCCCTTCCAGCGGGGGGACAACATAGTCTTGTTTCAGTTCAAGTTTGGAGCGAAATTTGATCCCATAGCTGACGGGGTATAGCCACCCAAGCGCTGCGATATAGGTGTCGTTGCCGGGGGGACCTTTGCCGTCGATCATCGCATATTGCATCGGTGGCACATCGATCAGTTCGATGGTTTTGGCGGACGGTAGGTACAGCGCCTTCTGCGTTTTTTTGAAATCGATCTTTGTCATCAATGGTTCCAAACGTTCCTGCGCCTCGCGGTGGCCCTTGAAAAAGAGGATAGCGAATGTCAGACCAAACTCTATGGAAAACACGCCCAACAGCCTCATTGAGGATCGATTGCTGACAGAAGCTGACATGAGAGATCTGTCTGAGGCGGATGAGCCCACTGTTTTGCGCAACTGCGATCTGCATGGTTTGAACCTATCGCAATTAGAGATGCCAAATTGGCGGTTCGAGAAATGTAATCTGGCAGGCACTTCGTTCAATGGTGCGATGTTGGAAGGTGCGGTCTTTGATGGGTGTCGCGCGGCGGGTGCCAGTTTTGTTAGCGCGGTTTTGACTGAGGCGGAAATTACCAGCGGTGACTTTAGCAATACATCCTTTCGTGGGGCCACATTGGCGGCGATGAAGATAGCGCATTGCAAAATGACGGGTGCCGATTTTAGTGAGGCGCGGGCCAGCGGGATGGAGTTAGAGGGCATTCTGTTCGTCTTTGCCTTGGTGCCTAAGATGTCTTTTCACAAGATGACTTTGAAGCAGATTGATTTTACTGAGGCTGATTTGCGCTCCTGTGATTTTCGCGACGTTGTGTTTGAGGATTGCTTGCTGCGTGATGCAAACCTTTCGGATTGTCGGTTTGAACATGCGGATCTGCGCGGTGCCGATCTGGGTGGCGTTACGTTGACGGACGCCAAAAGGTTCAAAGGTGCGGTGATCTCCAAACATCAGGCGGGTGATCTTTTAGGCCAGCTGGGCCTGATGGTACGCTGACATGATGACGGATTTTTGATGCAGATACACGAACGGAACAGGTCCAAAAATGGCACAGCTTGAAACTGAACTGCGCGTCGATTTTGTTGGCGGTGCTGTTGGGCATCGCCTGCGGTTTGGTGGTGGGCGCGGTCAGGATTTGGCCAAGGCGATGGGACTGCGTGCGGGTAAAACACCGACTGTGATTGATGCCACTGCGGGTTTGGGGCGTGACTCGTTTCTGTTGGCCTCGCTGGGTGCACAGGTCACGATGATTGAACGCTCTCCTAAGATGTATGCTTTGTTGCAAGACGGCCTTGAGCGCGCGGCAAGTGAAGGTGGTGACGTTGCTGAGATCATCGAGCGAATGACCCTGTTACACGGCGATGCCAAAGACCTGCTACCCACCTTGGACGGTGAGGCGATATTAATTGACCCGATGCATCCCCCCCGCAACAAGTCAGCACTTGTGAAACGCGAGTTACGCCAAGTGCGCGAGATTGTGGGGACGGATGATGATGCGGCGGATCTGGTGCGTGCAGCCCTTGATACGGCCAAGCAACGGGTGGTTTTGAAATGGCCAGCAAAGGCTGATCCGATCAATGGCGTGCGGGCCTGTTCGCATCAGATATTGGGTAAGTCCACGCGCTATGACGTTTTCATGATCGGCTAGTGGGCAAGGAAAAACCCCCGCCGATTGCTCGACGGGGGCTTAGTTGTCTCAAACGTTAAGGTGAATTAATTCACCCTTCCCGTTCTAGCTTCTTACGCGCCAATTTACGGGCACGGCGGATCGCTTCAGCTTTATTACGCGCTTTTTTCTCTGACGGTTTCTCGAAATGTTGCTTAAGCTTCATTTCACGAAAAACGCCTTCACGCTGTAGCTTTTTCTTCAGGGCACGAAGCGCCTGATCGACATTGTTGTCACGAACACTAACCTGCATGTGGTTTTCACCACCTTTCTAGATAAGAGTTGCAAGGATTTGCAGGAATTTGTCGCATAGCAAAGAAGCTTCATTTTGTCTAGTGTGATGGCAAGCAATGCGGAGAGTGCCATGACTGCTTCATATTTACAGATAAAAGACCAACTATTGGACGCTGCGGCGGGACACGTGCCATTTGACGGTTGGTCCGAAGCTACGTTTCAGGCGGCTGTACGCGATACTGGCATTGATTCGACGATGGCGGCAGCTGTTTGCCCACGTGGCGCGGTGGATTTGGCGATTGCTTACCATCACCGAGGTGATGCGCTGATGTTGGAACGCCTTAAGGCCACAGACCTAAGTGAGATGCGGTTTCGTGACCGTATTGCAGCGGCTGTTCGGTTTCGCCTTGAAGCAGTTGAAGATAAAGAAGCCGTGCGCCGTGGTACGACGCTGTTTGCTTTGCCCACCCATGCGGGGGATGGGGCCAAGCTGATTTGGGGTACCGTTGACGCGATCTGGTCTGCCTTGGGCGACACGTCTGAGGATGTGAACTGGTACACCAAACGCGCAACCCTTGGCACGGTTTACAGCGCGACGGTTTTGTATTGGTTGGGTGACAATGAGCCTGACAATGCGGCCACGTGGGAATTTTTGGATCGCCGCATCGATAACGTGATGCAGATCGAAAAGCTAAAAGCCCAAGTTAAGGACAGTCCAACATTGTCCAAGTTGATGGCGGGGCCAAATTGGTTGCTGGGTCAGATCAAAGCGCCGCAAAAAATGCCCGAGGTGAATTTGCCTGGCAGTTGGACGTCGCCGCGTCGCTAGCATTGCGCATGGGCGTTTGATCGGTGATTGTGGGTTCAAATCAAAAGGACCTTGAACATGACCGATATGATGCGCGCTGTTGAAATTACGAAAGCTGGTGGACCAGAGGTGCTGCAACTGACGCAGCGCCTCGTACCTGTGGCCGGGCATGGTCAGGTTGTTCTAAAGGTCGCATATGCGGGCGTGAACCGCCCAGACGCGTTGCAGCGCGCGGGGTTATACGCTCCGCCGGCAACGGCAAGCGATCTGCCGGGGTTAGAAGCATCGGGTACGGTCGTCGCATTAGGTGACGGTGTTGTGGGGCTTAGCGTTGGCGATCAGGTTTGCGCGTTGTTGCCCGGTGGCGGTTACGCGGAATATGTAGCGACCCCAGCTGCGCATTGTTTGCCCGTGCCAAAGGGATTGTCCCTGAAAGAGGCGGCGTGTTTGCCCGAAACCTTCTTTACCGTTTGGTCGAATGTGTTCACCCGTGGTGGATTAAAAGCGGGCGAGCGGTTCTTGATCCACGGTGGGTCTAGCGGGATTGGTACAACGGCGATCCAACTTGCCAATGCGTTTGGCGCTAGGGTTTTTGTGACCGCAGGGTCGGATGACAAATGCGCGGCTTGTGTCGCGCTGGGGGCCGAGAAGGCGATCAACTATAAAGATGAAGATTTTGTCGCCGTGATGAAGGGCGAGGGGGGCGCTGACCTGATCCTAGATATGGTTGGGGGTGATTACATCCCGCGCAATATCAAAACGCTGGCCAATGACGGACGCCTTGTACAAATCGCGTTCTTGCAGGGGGCGGTCACGGAGTTGAATTTTGCGTTGATGATGATGAAACGTCTGACGATCACAGGCAGCACATTACGTCCGCAAAGCGACCTTGCAAAGGCGCGGATTGCGCAAGATCTACGCGAACAGGTGTGGCCTTTGATCGAGGTGGGCAAGGTTGCGCCAGTGATGGACAGTACGTTTGAGTTGGCGGATGCGATGGGCGCACACACTCGTATGGAAAGCAGCGGGCACATTGGAAAGATCGTGTTGACGGTTGCGGGTGGATGACTGTTCGACGAGGAGGAAGCGGTCATCAATTGGCACCGCAACTCAGAGAATAAAGGCCTCAAAGGATGTAAACCAAGATACGTTCAAAATTATTCGTTCCAACCTTGCCTTCACCTATCAACAAACATGTGAATATGAGTCATCCTTGGCACTTGGAATGGCGAGGTTGATGGCAAAGCGATTGTGCGGCGCGAACAATGCCATTTTACGCAAAACATCGCAAATGATCCCAATATTCGCCTTATAGTGCCGTTTTATTTTCGTTGAGTGGCTCCATTAAACGGAGTGTATTCTATGATAAAAATTATATTTTCGGTCGATCTTGCAATGGTTCTTGGCTCAAGCGCGGTAGCATATGACTATATAAAACAGTCAGGTCAAAGCCGCGACCTCGTGCTTGAGTGGGATGAGTACGTGGCGACTGTACAGTTGCGCGCCATTAACCTGATGGAGCCTCAGCCCAAAAAGCGCATCTCATCTTTACCGCAAATTGCAAAGGCTATGACGACAACATCTATGCGTACGATGGGTGGTCATTCAAAGACAACGGAAGAACAAATCGCTGAATTCACAAAGGGAGAGCCGCAATTGCAAGCCTTGGTCGAACGGTCACGAATTGTATCAAGGGAAAGCTGGTGGGCGCGTATTCGCCAGAAGGTTACGGATGATCATAGCGAACCGCGAAACGATAGATTGGCAAGCATCCAAAAACGTAATTTTCCAAAGCCACGGGTTGGCATTGATCCATCCGCGTTGGAAGGCATGAGCGCGGTAGAGCTGTATGCAAACCGCGAGATTATCAGCCGGGGCCTGTCCACCACAGCTGTCAACCGAATGAATTCAGTCGTCGCTGAGATGGAAGCCGCCGGAATCGATATGTCAGTTTACACTCTGGATTAAGGGCGGATGTTTCCGCCCTTTTTGTTTCAGTTTATCCTAAGATTTTTGGCCAGTTCGCTGTCGCGCGGGTGATGTTGCCAGGGATGTCTTTTTCCCAACGGCGTTGAATGCGACGCGAGTAGTTTAGGTAAAGTTTGTCGTCTACGATTGTCCACGCTTCTGTCGTTGTGGACGCGGTGTAACCTTCCGCCACGGCCCATGAACAATACCCGCCAAACTGTGGGGCATATGCTTCGGGGTTGGCCACGAACGCATCTTTGTTCGCAGTGGAGGCAAAGCGCCATGTCGCACCCATCCACTCGTGTGTGATTGCAGGGTCACCTGCAACAGGTGCACCTTCGGTGAAATATGCGACAGGGTCTGTCCCATCGATCGCGATGCCATCCTCGGCATAGAAAGTCGGTGTGCTTTGCGCAAAGCCTGCGTTGGCGGTCAATGCAAGAACAGGCAGGCTTGCGCCAAAGGTTAGAAGGGTGCGGCGGTTCAATGTCATGGGTCGTCTCCTATCGCGTCCGGTTGAGAAGAACATAGGCGATCGCAAATACCCCCGCTAGACCACTCACTGAGTTGTTATGCACTGACACAATCGCCCGATGGGGCAAACAAAAAGCGCGCGTCAGTTGCCTGACACGCGCCTTTTGAAATCGTTATAAGATCGCAGTTACGGCTGTTCAGTGCCGTCGCCTGCTGGAAGGTCAAAGAAGCTGTCAGCATCGCCGAAGTTCTTGTTCGCATCTTCGTCTTCTTCCACTGGGGCATCGCCCAATGTGAATGTTTCAAGACCTTCAATCGCTGTTGGTATCTTAGGCTCGCCGCCAAGGGACTGCTCTGTTGATACCAATTTGCGGCGCTCGTCATCGTTCATGACTTCGCCGCTAGCAGCTTTCTTAGCAGCAGCTTTTTGAACAGCCTCATCCAGCTCGGATTGCTTACACAGACCCAAAGCAACCGGATCGATTGGTTGGATGTTTGAGATGTTCCAGTGCGTGCGCTCACGAATCGCTTGGATCGTTGGCTTTGTTGTACCGACCAATTTGGAAACTTGACCGTCTGTCAGCTCTGGGTGGAATTTGACCAACCAATAGATGGACGCTGGGCGATCCTGACGTTTGGACAATGGCGTGTAGCGTGGACCACGGCGTTTTTCTTCGCCTTCGGCTGCAGCGTTAAACTTCAGCTTGATGCGATGCATAATGTCGCCTTGGGCTGCATCGATTTCTTCTTGGGTCAGCTGATTGTTCGCAATCGGATCAAAGCCTTTTACGCCTGCAGCTACATCGCCATCTGCAATGCCCTGAACTTCAAGCTCGTGCATCTCTACAAAGTCGGCAATCTGCTTGAAGCTGATTGTTGTGTTGTCCACCAGCCAAACGGCTGTGGCTTTCGCCATAATTGGTTTTGCCATTGTCTACGCTCCTTACGCATATCTCTTTTCCCCACGTCTTCTTAGATGCCTTAAATAGGCGACCTTGGGGACCAAGGTAGGTTACCATTGTGGGGGAACTTGAGAAGTATATAGTCCCGACACACGAATAAGGAAAGACCATTATGCGCTGGTTACTGATCTGGGCAATGACCGCCCTTCCTGCTTTGGCGGAAAACGACAAAGCGGGTGAGTTTGATTACTACGTCATGGCCCTGTCATGGTCACCAAACTGGTGCGAAATCGAGGGCGATTTCAAGAACTCAGAGCAATGTGATCCGCGTCATGATTACGGATGGATTCTGCACGGTCTTTGGCCGCAATATCACAATGGCTTTCCGTCCTACTGCTCCACACCTGAACGCGCCCCTTCGCGCAGCCAAACCAACGCGATGGCGGACATCATGGGCACGGGCGGGTTGGCGTGGCACCAGTGGAAGAAACACGGGGTCTGCACGGAGCTAAGTGCTGCTGCCTATTACAAGCTGTCGCGCGAGGCTTACGCCAGCGTGGTCCGCCCACCGGTGTTTCGTAAATTGACCAAGGACGTAAAACTGCCCGCCTTAGTGGTTGAGGATGCATGGCTCAAGGCCAACCCCGCGCTTGAGAAAGACGGGATCACGATCACCTGCAAACAAGGTCACATCCAAGAGGCGCGGATTTGCCTAAGCCGCGATTTGAAGCCCGTGCCCTGCGGGCAAGGCGTAGTGCGCGATTGCCGGATGAAGGACGCGGTATTTACGCCGGTTCGATAGCCCTCAGACTAACCTAGTAAGTAACTTATCTTTAGATTAAGCTTATAACTTTAGATACACTTTTGACAAACTAATGACACATTCCCCCGCTACGCCCCACTTCAGATGGTCTAATCCAATCCGAATTAGCCATTTAAGGCAATTTGAAAAGGGATCTTGGTGGTGGCGCAGTATACTTTTACAGCGTTCAGGTGGTCCGGGACAGGATACAATGCTCTGTACAATACATCGTACGCGGCAATAATAGATGACGACAACGCAAATCTTGATGGTGCTGCAGATACCAATGAAACCGCCAGTATAAATGGTGGTGCTTTTGGTGCTACCGCAGGGTCTCCCTACGACATCAACGTCGCGTTCACGGATGTTGGCGGAAACTCGCATGTCGAAACGTTTTATTTCTTTAATGCAGGTGGGAATTGGTACTTCATCCCCGGGCCAGGTTCACAATTTACCGTCGGCGCGACCTTGGGCAGTTATCAAAGCCACACAACAACTCCTACACCGTATACCACCATTACTTGTTTCGTCCGTGGAACATTAATCAAGACCCAGAACGGAATGGTACCCGTAGAAGAACTACGTAAAGGGGACAATGTGCTGGCCGCAGACGGTAGTTTCAAAGAGCTACGGATGTCGATGAGTCGAAGCTTAAGTGCACATGCTGTAGCCAGGAATCCAAAATTCGCTCCTGTACGAATAATAGCTGGAGCTCTGGGAAATTGCCTGCCGACACGCGATCTGTTGGTTTCACGCCAACACCGTATGCTTGTATCATCGAAAATCTGTGAACGCATGTTTGGTAAGCATAACGTCTTGCTGGCTGCAATTCGACTAACCGAACTGCCGGGGATTTTCGTTGAACAACCGCTCAACGGTGTCGAATATTTTCATCTGCTCTTCGATCGTCATGAGGTGATTTTTGCGGAAAACGCGCTAAGCGAGAGTTTCTATCCTGGTCCAGAAGGGATCAAAGATCTTCCAAGCGAAGCACGTGAAGAGATTTTGGCGTTCTTTCCAGAAGTACGCGAATTGAATATTTCGCCGCAACCAGCCTACCCAATTCCTTCAAGTGAGCACCAAAAGCAATTTGTCGCGAGGCACATAAAAAATAATAAATCGTTCATTTCCTGCACTGAGCCTTCAGTTTTGTTGGCTTAAAAATAGCAAGAACGTAAAGTCAGACTTTGCTCGCTACACGTCTGGTAACGATCAACCACCTGCGACTCTCAGAACGATCTAACCAATGTGACCGTTGCTTTCTGGAGAGCACAAAGACTGCAAATCAGTTTTACGAAAGGTGCGGCTACATTTCTATTGCGCCGTCCAGCTTAGGATATGAAAAAGTTCTGTAATCTAGATTGCAGGCCTATTTGGTAAAACTGTGAAGCCTAAATCGCTTTACGCGCCTTCAGCGCTGCGCTGATCGTGCCGTCATCCAGATAATCCAACTCACCTCCGATTGGCACCCCTTGGGCCAATGACGTGAGTGTCACCCGTCCTTCAAGTTGGTCAGCGATGTAGTGGGCGGTGGTTTGGCCGTCGATCGTGGCGTTCAGCGCCAAGATCACTTCGGTCACTTCTTCTGTCTCAACCCGATCCAATAGGCGGGGGATGCGCAACTCTTGGGGCCCTACGGCGTCCAGTGCAGAGAGGGTACCGCCCAAAACATGGTAGCGCCCTTTGAACGCGTTGGAACGTTCCATGGCCCATAGATCAGCCACGCTTTCGACGACGCAGATTTCGCCGTTGGCTCGTTCATTAGAGGTGCATAGATCGCACACATCTGTGGTGCCCACGTTGCCGCAGTTCAGACATTCGCGTGCAGTGTCGGCCACGACCTGCATTATGTCCGCAAGGGGCGTTAGCAACAACGCCCGCTTGCGGATCAGATGCAACACCGCGCGCCGTGCGGAACGCGGGCCAAGACCCGGCATTTTCGCCATCAGATCGATCAGCGCATCAATGTCTTTGGTTGAGGACATGTGTTTAAACTAGAACGGCAGTTTCATGCCAGCAGGCAGACCCAACCCTTCGGTCAGTTTTGACATTTCTTCTTCAGATTTCGCCGCTGCCTTGGCTTGGGCGTCTTTGATTGCGGCGAGGATCAGGTCTTCTACCACTTCTTTTTCGTCTGGATTGAAGATGGACGGGTCAATGTCCAAACCAGTCAAGTTTCCCTTGGCTGTTGCCGTGGCTTTAACCAAGCCGGCACCAGATTCACCAACAACCATGACGGAGTGCAGGTCTTGTTGGATCTGCTCCATTTGAGATTGCATCTCTTTGGCTTTTTTCATCATGCCGGCCATATCGCCAAGTCCTTTAAGCATCGGTGTCTCCTGTTTTGTGCTGTGTTTTATCTAATTGCTGAAACGCGTGTTTCAATCGTCCTCAAACGGATCCCATTCATCTTCGACTTCTGGCAATGCATCCTGAACCGCCTCTGCAGCGATCTGTTCTGGGGTGCGGATGGATTTGATTTTGGCCTTTGGAAACTGGGCTAGAACGGCCTGAACCAGGGGGTGATTGGCCGCTTTGGCTTGTAGCGCATTGTCTGCAGCGTCGCGCACCTCGGCGATGGTTTCTGCACCCCCTTCGTTCACAACGATAACAGCCCAGCGGTTGCCAGTCAGTTGTTGCAGTTTTGCGCCCAAACGTTGTGCCATGTCACGCGGTGCGCGGTCAGTTGGCACAAATTCGATACGTCCCGGTTGGTATGCTGCCAGCTGCAATGTGGTCTCTAGGTCGACCAGCAATTTCACATCGCGGCTGCTTCGGATCAACTCGATGACGTGTTCGAATGTTGGATACCGTGCGAGCGATTGATCCGCATTTACGGCCAAAGCCATCGTAGCTCCGTCACTGCTGCCTCCTGACATCGCAGGCGTCGATGCATACGCGGTCGTGCCGCCACCAGATTGCGCTGGGGCCATGCCGCCACCATTGCCACCACCGTTTGGAGTTGGGGGCGGCGGGGTCGCGTTGTTGAGCTTACGCACCAGTTCTTCAGGGCTGGGCAGGTCGGCCACGTGGGTCAGGCGAATGATTGCCATTTCAGCGGCCATCATGGCGTTGGGCGCTGCTGCAACCTCGTCCAAGCTTTTGAGGAGCATCTGCCATAGGCGTGTTAGCACGCGCATCGGTAGGTTTTCGGCCATTGCCAGACCACGTGCGCGTTCATCCGGGGACACGGTTGGATCTTCGGCGGCTTCGGGTGTGATCTTAACAACAGACACCCAGTGCGTGATTTCAGCCAGATCACGGATCACAGCCATTGGGTCCGCACCATCAGCATATTGGCTGCTAAGTTCTGTGAGGGCACCTGCCGCGTCGCCGCGCAGCACCATGTCTATCAGGTCAAGAACGCGGCCACGATCGGCAAGGCCAAGCATTGCGCGCACTTGGTCCGCGGATGTTTCACCAGCGCCGTGGCTGATGGCCTGATCCAAAAGGGAGGTCGCATCGCGCGCAGACCCTTCGGCAGCGCGGGCGATGAGGGCCAATGCGTCATCTGCGATCTGGGCGTTTTCAGCGCCTGCGATTTTTTGCATCAATGCAATCATCACTTCGGGTTCAATGCGGCGTAGATCAAAACGCTGGCAACGCGACAGGACCGTTACAGGGACCTTGCGAATTTCTGTGGTCGCGAAGATAAATTTAACGTGGGCGGGTGGTTCTTCGAGTGTCTTCAGCAGGGCGTTGAACGCGCCTGTGGACAGCATGTGAACCTCATCGATGATATAGACTTTATAACGGGCAGAAGCCGCGCGATAATGCACAGAGTCGATGATCTCGCGAATGTTGGCGACGCCTGTGTTGGATGCGGCATCCATTTCCATCACGTCAACGTGGCGACCTTCCATGATGGCCGTGCAATGTTCGCACTGACCACATGGTTCAGTGGTTGGTTTGCCAGCGCCGTCTGGCCCGATGCAGTTCATGCCCTTGGCGATAATCCGTGCGGTGGTGGTTTTACCCGTCCCACGAATACCAGTCATCATGAATGCTTGGGCGATGCGATCTGCCTCAAAAGCGTTCTTGAGCGTGCGCACCATCGCCTCTTGGCCGACAAGGTCGACAAAGGTTTCTGGCCGATATTTACGGGCCAATACTTGATAGGCAGTTTCGGGCGTTTCAGACATCAAAAGGCTTTCATCAGATTCGTCTTCGTCAGAAAGTAGAGCGCCAGCCTGTTAAGGTCCACAGTCAGCTGTGCAGCCCGCAGATAAAGATCAGTTTTGTGGCGTTTGTCATGGTTCTTTTGTGTAGGAATACGTTGTGAAAATTTTGGGGTGGGAGTTTGCTATGCGTTTGCGTGGTATCAAAGGAAGTCGAAACATCGAAGATCGTCGCGGCGGTGGTGGCAAACGCCGTGCTGCGGGTGGCAGTGGTGGTGTTGGCCTGTTGGTTGTTTTGGCCGTTGGGTATTTCACAGGTGTTGATGTGACGCCGCTTTTGGATGGCGCACAACAACCCCAACAAACGCAATCTCGTCAGGTGAGCGCCGAAGACGAACGCGCGGGTCAATTCACATCCGCCGTTTTGGCCACAACTGAACAGGTCTGGACCAAGATTTTTCGTGAGCAATTGGACCTTCCCTACAATGCCCCCGTGTTGGTCTTGTATTCTGGTGTGACCCAAAGCCCCTGTGGGGGCGCGTCTGGCGCGACGGGCCCATTTTATTGCCCTGCGGATAAAAAAGCATATTTGGACACCTCGTTTTTCACAACAATGTCTCAACAACTGGGCGCAGGTGGTGATTTTGCAGCGGCTTACGTAATTGCGCACGAGGTTGCCCACCACGTTCAAAACGAGTTGGGCATTTTGCCAAAGGTTGATCAAGCCCGTCGTGCGTCTAGCACTACAGAGGCGAATGCGCTGACTGTGCGGCTTGAATTGATGGCGGATTGTTTGTCGGGTGTTTGGGCGCGCAATGTTGAAGGATTGCTTGAACGTGGCGATTTAGAAGAAGCATTAAATGCAGCGCGGATGATCGGTGACGACCATTTGCAGCGACAAGCAGGGCGCGTGCCCAATCCGCATACCTTTACGCATGGCACGTCGGCTCAGCGGGCGCGTTGGTTCGATGTGGGTTTTGATACATGCAACATAGGGCGTTGCGATACGTTTGCAGCGGAGCGGTTGTAAGGTGGGAATGTTTGCCCTCTTGTCGCATTTTACGAAAACAACTGACGGGTCTCGCCTATAGCACTGTGTGCTTAAGGCTTGAGGTGAGAGATTGACAACGACCCAAACGGGACTCGTTACGGCTGCTTCCTTCCG
>DLQI01000011.1:25452-49610 GCA_002478745.1 Rhodobacteraceae bacterium UBA7436
CGCTTGCCCGCGCCAACCTCTCGAGGGTGATATAGCCCTGCCTATGTGTTGGTGCAAGAGGGTCGTTAAAAATGCCTGTGACCTAACGTTGTCGGTCAGGGGATTGTACCTGAAGACCCTGCATGGCAAGCCTTTGGTGCAGCAGCCAAGGAGCCAGAACATGAAAAATGCAGAACACGTCACCTTTGGTGGTTCAGCGCTGGATCGCGCGGGCGAAGTTCGTAGTAACCCTAACATCATTCAATCTATGAAGCAGGCGTCTGATTCTACGGTTGTTGTATTTTGGCGCGGTAAGCCGTTGATACATAAAACAAGGCCCGCAGGTTTGATGCGTCTTGGGTTGGATCATCCGATTCTTGAAGGCGCTTCGGATCATTTGATTTTACTGGGACGTGAAGACGGTGTTGCAGTTTTTGCGCACGACCTGTCTGCTTGGGAACCCGATGAACTAGACGCTGATGCGCTGGGCGGTTTTCTTGATCCAAGTGAACAGCAGCATCCAAGCCTGTCAGAAAATCAAGTATTCGCTGAACTACGCCGTGTCATGACGTGGTTGAACCCGCGTGATGCGGAATTGGCTGCCTCTGGTCGTGCAATTTTTAGTTGGCACGAAAGCCATGGATTTTGCGCAAAATGTGGTGTGCAGTCGGTTGTTTCAAACGCAGGTTGGCAGCGTAATTGCCCTTCGTGTCATGCACACCATTTTCCCCGCACTGACCCTGTGGTGATTATGCTGATTACCAGCGGCGACAGTGTGTTGATGGGACGATCACCGGGGTGGCCCGAGGGTATGTATTCTTTGCTCGCTGGGTTTGTTGAGCCTGGTGAAACTTTGGAGGCGGCCGTTCGCCGCGAGGTATTTGAGGAATCTGGTGTGCGTGTTGGTGATGTAAGCTATTTGTCCAGCCAACCATGGCCATTCCCTGCATCCTTGATGTTTGGCTGCGCGGGCGTTGCATTGTCTGACGAAATTAACATCGATCCTGTCGAAATTGAGGATGCTATGTGGGTCACCCGAGACGACATGATGCGCGTCTTTGCTGGTGAGCATCCAAAGATTTTGCCTGCACGTAAAGGTGCTATTGCACACTTTTTATTAGAAAATTGGCTTGCAGATTCAATGGATTAAGGGGAATGTGACGTAAAACAGATGAGGCAAAATCATGAAGTTTAGCACGCGTGAAGATGTGGAAGTCCCAATTGATCAAGCTTTTGCTTTGATCTGTGATTTCGACGCCTATGAACGCAGTGCAATGCGCCGCGGAGCTGAAGTGCGCCGCATGGACGACATGACGAAGCCAGGCGTAGGCATGAAATGGGCTGCTTCATTCAAGATGCGAGGTAAAAAGCGTGATCTGGAAATGGAAATGATCCGCTTTGAAAGGCCAAACGAGATTTGCGTGCTGTCCTCCACAAGCGGCATCGACGGCACTGGGCAGATCGAATTGCTGGCTTTGTCACGAAATCGGACACGTGTTTCTGTCCTGTTTGAATTGAAACCCACAAACTTGTCCGCGCGACTGTTGGTTCAGTCACTTAAGCTTGCAAAGAATTCGCTCACGAAGCGTTACAAGCTTCGTGTCGCTGAGTATGCTAGAAGTATCAAAGATCGTCACCAAAGCTGAATATAGCCAGTTTTGACCGAGTGCGTTAGTTACGGCCTTGGGCGGCTGGGTAGACACCCAACACTTCCATCATGTTCGTGAAGTAACTCATTTCCTCCAGGGCGCGTGCCACAGCAGCGTCTTCGGGGTGCCCTTCGATGTCCGCATAAAAGCGCGTCGCGGTGAATGCACCGCCGACCATATAACTTTCCAGCTTGGTCATGTTGATGCCATTGGTAGCGAAGCCACCCATTACTTTATACAGCGCTGCTGGAATGTTTCGGACTTCAAAGACGAAGGTCGTCAGCATTTTTTCAGCGCGGCGCGTCGAATCGGGTTCCGGGGACATCAAAAGAAAACGGGTTGTATTGTGCCCTTGGTCCTCGATGTCTTCGGCCAATATATCCATATCATAGATGTCGGCGGCTACAGATGATGCCAATGCGCCAACACCGGTTTCGCCCGTCTGTGAAATTTCGGCGGCTGCGCCAGCGCTGTCGACCGCGGTTTCCGAGGTGATTCCATTTGCATCCAAAAATGCGCGCGCTTGCGGGATAAGGACCATGTGGGCACGGACATGTTTGATTTGTTCCAAGGTCTGACCTCGATTTGCCATCAAACTAATGCGAACACGGACAAATTCTTCGTCGATTATGTGCAGGCCACTTTCCGGTAGAAGTCGGTGGATATCAGCCACGCGGCCATAGGTCGTGTTCTCGACTGGTAGCATGGCCAAATCGGCTTGACCGTTGCGTACAGCGTTCAAAACGTCTTCGAATCCTAAGCAAGGGACCGGTTGGGCATCTGGTCGCGCTTTAAGGCACGCTTCGTGGCTGTAGGCACCTAAGGCACCTTGAAAGGCGATACGTTGTGTCATTTCGTGGTCCTTAAATGTCAGTTTGGCCTAATTTTATGTATCAGGGCGATTGGTCGCGGTAACTACACCTAGACAGAGCCAAATGGAACCAATAGATACGCGCCAAACCTACAGATATGGGCGCGTTACTTATGTTCGATACAATGACACTTACTAAAATTGGCGGCGGTCTATTTGGCGCGTTGCTTATCATGCTTCTCGGCAAATGGGTTGCTGAAGAAATTTATCACATGGATAGCCATGGCGAAGCTGCGTACGTCATCGAAGTTGAAGACGCGCCTGCAAGCGGCGACGAAGTCGCTGAGGTAAGCATCGAAGAGTTGTTGGCATCTGCTGACATCGCAAAAGGTGCGAAAGTATTTAAGAAATGTGGCGCTTGCCACAAACTTGAAGCTGGCGCGAACGGCACAGGTCCATACCTTTACGGTGTTGTGAACCGCGATATCGCTGCAGCAGAAGGCTTTTCCTACTCTGGTGTTCTTGCTTCATTGGAAGGCAACTGGGACGCAGAAGCTTTGAACGGTTTCTTGACCAAACCTAAGACATACGCACCGGGCACAACTATGGGCTTTGCAGGTTTGAAAAAACCACAAGATCGCGCTGACGTGATCGCCTATCTGGACAGCCTTGACGACTGATCCAAGATCAAATTTTAGAAATTAGGGCCGGATGCACATCGCATGCGGCCTTTTTTCTGTCCGTTGCGTTTCTAAATTTGATCTAATTTGGCCTGAATTGTGGATTAAGGGCCTGTTCACGAATTCTCAACTTGATTGTAACGTTGCTGGCCGTTTAGCGTAGCTGAGTTATATCTGTGTAAACATTGATGAAAATAGAGGATCAGCCACATGTCCCAGTCTCGCATGAATGCCAAATCCAAATCTGTCGATTTGCGACCAGTTTTACTGAGTATTGGAGCATTGGCGCTGATCACGGTTAGTTTGTTTGCCAGCACATTGCGTGCGCAAGAGAAGACAATCGTTTCGCACGGTTATTCATTCTACGGTAATTTGGATTATCCAGCGGACTACACGCACTTTAACTATGTGAACCCTGATGCGCCCAAGGGCGGCGAGATTTCAATCGGTACCGTTGGTACGTTTGATTCGATGAACCCGTATTCGCGCAAAGGCCGCAGTGGAGCATTGGCTAGCGTCATGTATGAAAGCTTGTTGGGTGAAGGTGTGAACCAAACGCCTGCGCCAGCGGACGTGTACAGCCAAGCATATGGTTTGCTGGCTGAAAGCCTCGAATATGATGAGGGCCGCAACTGGGTGATATTTAACATGCGCCCAGAAGCCAGATTTTCGGACGGCACCCCTGTGACTGCCCATGATATTAAGTTCAGCCACAACCTATTGCTTGATGAAGGTTTGAAATCTTACGGTGATGCAGTTCGCAAGATGATCCCGAAAGTTGAGATACTTAACGACCACAAGATTAAGTTTTACTTTGCTGAAGGCATTTCGCGCCGAAGCCTAATCGAATTGGTGGGCGGCATCCCTGCGTGGTCCCAAAAGTGGTACGAGGAAACTGGCCTTGGTTTGAACGAAAGTCGGATGGAGGTTTCTCCTGGTTCTGGTGCGTATATGATTGAAACCGTCGATGTGAATCGTCGCCTCGTTTACAAACGCAATCCTGATTATTGGGGCAATGATTTGCCGTTCAATAAAGGTCGCAACAATTTCGATTTAATTCGCATTGAATATTTCGGAGATGACACAGCCGCGTTTGAGGCATTCAAAGCTGGTGAATACACATTCCGTCAGGGGCGTAATTCTAAGAAGTGGGCGACAGCCTATGAGTTCGAAAAAGTCCAGAACGGACAGATCGTTAAGAAAAACCTTCCTAATGGTTCCCCTCCGTCGCCAAGTGGATTTGTGTTTAACCTAGGTTCCGAGGTCCTAAAGGACAGCCGTGTGCGCCATGCAATTGCGTTGGCCTATAATTTTGAATGGACAAATGAATCTCTTCAACACGGATTGTTCAAACAACGTGCTTCGTTCACCCAAGACACGCCACTTATGGCAAGAGGTGTCCCTGAGGGCAAAGAGCTAGAGATTTTGCAATCGCTTGGTGATTTGGTTCCTGATGAAATCTTGAACGAACCTATCAAGATGCCACACACCTCTAGTGCAAATCGTTTGTTGGATCGGCGCAATATTCGTGCTGCAAGTAAACTTTTGGATGAGGCCGGTTGGGCCGTTGATGCGAGCGGCGTTCGCCGTAATGCAGCAGGCGAGGCGCTGGAACTTAGCTTCTTATATAATTCAAGTTCTTCTGACACGCTGAACGGTATTGTTGAGAACTTTATTAGCAACGTTGATGCACTGGGTGCTAAGCTTAAACTAGAAAGCGTGGATTCATCACAATTTACGTCCCGTCGGCGCGATCGCGACTACGATATGATCTTTAGTGGTTATAGCGCATTCTTGGGGACGGGGACTTCATTGCCCCAACAGTTTGGGTCTGAAGATGCTGCATACTCACTGTTCAATCCAGCAGGTTTAGCTAGCCCCTTGGTGGATGCGGTGATCGATGCCTCGTTACAAGTTCTGACACGCGAGGACGAAGTCGCATCATTGATGGCGCTGGATCGTGTCCTTCGCCATGAGTTCATCATGATTCCAGTGTGGTACAATGCGTCTCACTGGGTGGCGTATTATGACCAATTCGGGCACCCTGAAACGATCCCTGCCTATGGTTTGGGATATCTCGATTTTTGGTGGTTTGAAGAAGACAAAGCCGCCAAACTTCGTGAATCTGGCGCGCTGAGATAATCTGCACGTGAGCTCATACATACTAAGACGGCTTTTGCTGATTATTCCAACGCTGTTGGGTATTCTGTTAGTGAATTTCACCTTGGTGCAGTTTGTGCCCGGTGGCCCAGTTGAGCAGGCGATTGCGCGTGCTCAGGGGCAAGGCGATGTGTTGGAGGGCATAACAGGCGCTGGCAGTGATGCTGGCGTTGATGATCTTAGCACGGGATCCGACAGCCAATATATTGGCGCACGTGGTTTGCCGCCTGAGTATATCAAAGAGCTAGAGGCGGAGTTTGGCTTTGACAAACCACCGGTCCAGCGTTTCGTGAATATGGTCTGGAACTATGTCCGTTTTGATTTTGGTGAAAGCTATTTTAGATCGATTTCGGTTATTGATCTTGTGAAGGAAAAGCTGCCCGTCTCTATCACACTTGGCCTTTGGTCGACGTTGATTGCCTACGCGATTTCGATACCTTTGGGCATTCGCAAAGCGGTCAAAGATGGGTCGCGGTTTGATACATGGACCAGCGCGTTTATCATCGCGGCCTATGCGATCCCTAGCTTTTTATTCGCAATCATGCTGTTGGTTCTGTTTGCGGGTGGCAGTTATTATCAATGGTTCCCGCTGCGTGGTCTGACCTCTGACAATTTTGATGATCTGACAGCGATGGGTAAGGTGCTGGACTATTTCTGGCACATCACGCTACCAGTACTGGCGGGTACCATTGGTGGCTTTGCGACCCTGACTTTGCTGACCAAAAATAGCTTTTTGGATGAGATCAAGAAGCTGTACGTGGTGACGGCCAAAGCAAAAGGCCTAAGCGAACGCCAAGTTCTTTATGGTCACGTTTTTCGCAACGCCATGTTGATTGTTATCGCTGGTTTTCCAAGTTTGTTTATCTCGGTCTTCTTCGGTGGCTCCCTGATTATCGAAACTATCTTTTCACTCGATGGCCTCGGCCGTTTGGGATTTGAGGCAGCCGTCGCACGTGACTATCCAATTGTATTTGGCACGCTGTACATCTTTGGTTTGATGGGTTTGCTCGTCGCGATCCTGTCAGACCTGATGTATGTACTTGTCGACCCGCGCATCGATTTTGAGAAGAGGGAAGGCTGATGGCTATGTCGCCCCTAAACCAACGTCGCTGGCGCAATTTTCGCCGCAACAAGCGGGCGTACTGGTCGCTTGTGCTGTTCTCGATCCTTTTCGGGTTAAGCCTGTGCGCAGAGCTGTTGGCCTATGATAAGCCAATCCTTGTTCGCTATCAGGACAGTTATTACACCCCGATTTTGAATTTTTATCCTGAGACCGAATTTGGTGGCGACTTTGAAACTGAAGCGGTTTACCGCGATCCAGAAGTGGAATGCCTGATTGTTTCGGGAGGATTGGATATCTGTTTTGATGACCCTGAGGGTGTCATTGAAGACAGCGCTGATGGCATTGTGAATGGTGACGTGATCAACAAAGGTTGGACGATTTGGCCACTGATCCCTTATTCCTTCGATACTGCGGTGGAACGCCCGGGTGCGGCACCATTGCCGCCCAACGCCCAAAACTGGTTGGGCACAGACGGGACCAAACGCGACGTGTTGGCACGAGTTATCCACGGCTTCCGTTTGTCAGTATTTTTCACGTTGATGGTGACCGGCGCTGCAACGCTGATTGGTATCGTGGCAGGTGCGGTGCAGGGGTTCTTTGGTGGGCTGACAGATTTAATTTTCCAGCGCGTGATCGAAGTATGGTCCGCGATTCCTGTGATCTATGTCATCATCATTATGTTTGCTATTTTGGGGCGTAGCTTTTGGCTGTTGGTGTTCTTGTTGGTCCTGTTCTCTTGGACCAGCCTAGTCGGTGTTGTGCGTGCCGAATTTCTGCGTGCACGCAATCTGGAATACGTACGTGCCGCCCGTGCTTTGGGTGTTGGTAACGTCACCATCATGTTCCGCCATATGTTGCCCAATGCTATGGTGGCGACATTGACCATGCTGCCATTCCTGATCACGGGGACAATTTCGACCCTAGCGATCCTAGATTACCTTGGCTTTGGTTTGCCGTCTTCTGCCCCCTCGTTGGGGGAACTGACATTGCAGGCCAAACAGAACCTTCAGGCCCCTTGGTTGGCATTCACAGCTTTTGGTACATTCGCTGTTATGCTGTCGCTTTTGGTGTTCATTTTTGAAGGTGTCCGCGATGCCTTTGACCCACGAAAGACATTCCAATGACCGCTCTATTAGACGTGCAAAATTTGAATGTTGGCTTTCGCCAAGACGGCGTAGTGACACCTGCAGTGCGTGGCGTCAGCTTTACGGTGAACCGCGGTGAAGTTGTGGCCTTAGTTGGTGAGTCTGGATCAGGGAAATCTGTATCTGCGTTGTCCACTGTATCATTGTTGGGTGACAGCGCGCAGGTGACGGGCTCTGTCAAATATGATGGTCAGGAACTGATTGGTGCGGATGAACGACGCCTGCGCCAAGTACGCGGCAATGACATTAGTTTTATTTTCCAAGAACCAATGTCATCGTTGAACCCGCTGCACACGATTGAAAAACAGCTGACCGAAAGTCTCGCGCTGCATCAAGGGATCATTGGGGCGCAGGCCCGTGGTCGTGTGTTGGAGTTGTTGGAAAAGGTTGGTATTCGTGACGCGGAGACACGGCTGTCCAGCTATGCGCACCAATTGTCAGGCGGGCAACGCCAGCGTGTGATGATTGCGATGGCATTGGCAAACAAGCCTGACATCCTGATTGCGGATGAGCCAACAACGGCTTTGGACGTGACCATTCAGGCGCAAATTCTTGATCTGCTGAAAGACCTGAAAGACGCCGAGGGTATGGGCCTTTTGTTCATAACACACGACCTTGCAATTGTGCGCCGCATCGCGGACCGCGTGTTTGTAATGCAGCAAGGTGAAGTGGTTGAGAGTGGGCCAACGGCGGAATTGTTCGCCAATCCGCAACACCCCTACACAATTAAATTACTCAGCGCGGAACCAAGCGGTCAACCCGAACCAGTTGCAGAAAATGCGCCAGTTGTTGTTGAAACGGATAAGCTCAAGATTTGGTTCCCAATCCACGGTGGGATGCTGCGCAGAACGATTGGTCACATCAAGGCGGTCAATGCATCTTCATTGTCTGTCAGGGCAGGGGAGACGTTGGGCATCGTCGGCGAAAGTGGCTCTGGCAAGACGACGATGGCATTGGCCATTATGCGCCTGATCGCGTCTGAGGGCGGTATCACCTACAAAGGTCAGGACATTCGCAGCTGGTCGACCAAACAGCTGCGCCACCTGCGCAAAGACATGCAGATCGTGTTTCAAGATCCGTACGGCAGCCTAAGCCCACGTATGACATGTGCGCAGATTATTTCTGAGGGTTTGAAAATCCACAACGTTGATCCTGATCGTGATCAACGCGACCTTGTCGCTGAAGTGATGCTGGAAACGGGGCTCGATCCTGCAACGATGGATCGCTATCCACATGAATTTTCTGGCGGACAACGCCAACGCATTGCGATTGCACGGGCGATGGTTTTGCGACCAAAGCTTTTGGTTTTGGATGAACCCACTTCGGCGTTGGATATGACTGTTCAGGTTCAGATCGTTGAGTTGTTGCGTGAGTTGCAAAAGAAATATGGATTGGCCTACTTGTTCATCAGCCACGACCTGAAGGTCATCCGTGCGATGTCACACAAGGTGATCGTGATGAAACAGGGCGATGTTGTAGAACAGGGCACGGCTGAAGATTTGTTTGAAAATCCGCAAACCGAATACACACGCCAACTGCTACAAGCGACGCACTAGCGGTATATCCAGATCTTACGCAGGTCTGGGCGTTATTTTATGGTCCTACCATAAAGCAGGTAACATTGCGCGCTTTCAGGCGGCGACACGCAAGGTCTGCGGTTTCACGGGTTAGCCCCATGAAGTTCGCATCAAATCCATGGCTGCTGCGTACAACTTTGCGCAGTGATCCGTCCAACGTGGCCATTTCGGCAAGGGCCGTTTTCAGCAGAACCCGCTCGGCTTTGTAACGGCTGGTATAACGTCCAACGTTGACGCCCCAATGGCGGCCACCTGACGTAGATATGCGGGTGACAACTTCGGTTTTCGGCGCTGCACGCGCTAGGACCAGATTTTTAGGCCGTGCGGCGGGGCGGGTTGAGACGGCTGCGACCGTTTGGATGTTTTCGGCCTTGGCGATCACTGCCTCTTCTTGTGCGGCGGCGAGTGCAACATTTATGTCTGCGGGTAGGACACTAGTTTCGGCCTTAGGCGCTTCGGCTAGCAACAGTGGTGCCTCGACAACTTTGGTGCGGGCTTTGGGTCGGAGGCTGGTTTTCACTGCAACATTCACACGAATCGTTTTGCCCGGAGCACTTTCACGTGGTGAGTTATCTGCAACATATGCAGGAGCACTTGGCTTGCGAACAGGGGCGCGATTGGGTGCACGGCGGAAGCCAAGATCAAGAAGTTCAGCAACCTTTGCGTTGCGAGAAGCGGATGATTTGCCACCAAAGACAGTTGCGATAATGCGTTTGTTGCCGCGCTCGGCGGATGCCACCAGATTTGAACCTGCTGCGCGGGTGTAACCGGTTTTGATACCATCGGCCCCTTTGTACGATGCCAGAAGGCGACGATTGGTGTTGGCGACTTCGCGGATACCTGCGTCAGTCGTGCGGCGTGAGAATAGGTTATAATATTGTGGGTAGTCGTAGAGCACATGGCGACCCAAAATTGTCATGTCGTGTGCCGTCGACATGTGACCCTTTTCGGTTAGGCCGTGTGCGTTCTTAAATGTGGTGCGCGACATGCCTAAAGCTTTAGCGGTGCGGGTCATGCGTCGAGCAAACCGTGCCTCTGATCCAGACAGTGCTTCGCCAATTGCAGTGGCTGCGTCGTTCGCCGATTTAACGGCTGCAGCGCGAACAAGGTAACGCATCGCGATTTTTTGTCCGCTTTTGAGGCCCAGCTTTGATGGGGGCTCTGACGCGGCGTGCTTGGAAATGGTGACCATCGTATCGAGTGAAATCTCACCCTTTTCGATGGCTTCAAAAGCAATGTAGAGGGTCATCATCTTTGTGAGCGACGCTGGATGCAACCGGGTGTCTGCATTTCGCGCATGCAAAACTTCCCCGGTACGTGCATCAACAACATACGCTGCATATGGTGCTGCAGCGACACTCAGTGGCAAAGCCACAAGCATCCACAACGCCGCGATGATCAACAGCCCAAAACGGGCTGGCTGAATACGCCAAACCTTCACAATAATCTGCCTTTTTCTGCCTCAATAGCCGCCAATTTTTTGGCTGACGTTTTTTATTGGATTTCTTTTAGCACAAAATGTGTTTTCGATAAACCCATAGAATCAAGGATCTAGGCGGGAATGTGGTTTTTCCGAATCATAGATATTGTGGTTGTGCCAAAGGCGACCCATAGGGGCGCCAATGTGGCAGCATTGTGGCGGCGATTGTGTCAAAATCGGTTTAGGGTTCGAAGCGGTCGGTGACATAGTTTTCGCTTGAGAATGAAATCATCAATGAAAAGAAGCAGGGCTGTGACAAGTGGGCTTTAATTGCCTTCTCCAAATCTGCTGAAAGGGCCGCCATAAATGCAGTGTCGCGGTGCGCTTTTGGTAGCATAGAGATTTCAACAAGAAGATGGGTGTGGCGAAATTCAGTAGCAGGATAGGCGCGGCCCTTGCAGTCACCAGACCCCGGGTCGTGGGATTGGATGACCGTTTCAATGCTGGTTAAAATTGTCGAGGCATCTAGGGGGAGATCATTCGAGTATTTCAGGTCTGCGTGGGGCATTGGTTAGTGTTCCAGTATTCTATTCAATAATTCAGGGAATGCTGCGAGGGTTTCGATCTCATGATAGCGTGGATGATCTAACAGCGGTTCAGCGTGTTCGATTTCCCATTGGAGCCCGTGTGGCACGTAAATGCCCCAACCGCCCGATTCAATCATCGGGTTCACGTCGGACTTCATTGAGTTGCCGATCATCATGCCTGTTTTGGGTCCCGTACCATGGTGATCGAATATACGGGCATAAACCTCTGGCACCTTCGCGGATACGATTTCAACGGCATCAAACATATCTCCCAGACCAGATTGAGCCAGTTTGCGTTCTTGATCAATAAGATCGCCTTTGGTTATCAGAATAACTTTGCACTGAGAGCGCGCGGCTTCAACGGCGTCGCGCGCTTTGGGCAATAGTTCGATTGGATGTGCAAGCATTTCTTTGCCAGCCTTAATAAGCTCTGCAATGACTTTGCCAGATACTTGATTGTTGGTCACGTCCAGTGCGGTTTCAATCATCGAAAGAACGAAGCCTTTGATGCCGAAGCCATATTGTTTTATGTTGCGCCTCTCGGCTTGAAGCAGCCTGTCCAGCAGGTCTGGTGCATCGCAGAACTCTGAGAGCATGGCAGCAAAGCGTGCTTGTGTTAATTGAAAGAACCGCTCGTTATGCCAAAGCGTATCATCGGCATCAAAACCAATAGTTGTGACCTTTAGTGACATCTTGTCCGCTGCCTCTTTTCTCAAACCGCACTCACGTTATATAGAGCAGTTGAATGTCTACCATTGGATTCTACAGCCGGAGTGGCAATGAACAAAGATCTACAAATGATGTCGGACAAATTCGACGATGATGGTGACACAGCTGTCGTCACGAAAGTTAAGCCCAAGACAAAGCGCCCGCCGCTCTATAAGGTCATGTTGTTGAACGATGATTTCACGCCGATGGAATTCGTGGTGATGGTTTTAGAACGCTTTTTTGGGCTTAACCATGCCCAAGCCTTTGAGATTATGTTGACCGTTCACGAAAAAGGGTTGGCCGTTGTTGGCGTCTTTAGCCACGAAATAGCCGAGACTAAAGTGGCTCAGGTTATGGATTCGGCACGTCAAAATCAGCATCCGCTGCAATGTACTATGGAAAAAGAAGAATAATATTATGATTGGTGCACGCTTGCCCCTTGCTCTGGAAACGGGCGGATTGACTGTGCCCACGGGCCGTATCGCTGTCTTTCATCCCACACCTGAGGCAAATTTGCGCAGTTTGCCAGCGGAGCAATGTGAGATAATTCAGCCGTTTCGCCCCGCTTATGAGACGTTCAAAGCGGCCGGATATAGCTGTGCAGTCGAGCCGACAGAGCGGTACGCACTGTCCATCATCTGTTTGCCCCGCGCCAAAGCAGAGGCGCGGTCAATCATCTCGAAAGCAGCTGCTTTTACGGATGGTCCTATCATTATTGATGGGCAAAAGACCGAAGGCGTTGACAGTATATTCAAGGGTCTGCGCAAACGTGGGGATGTTTCTGCGACCATATCTAAGGCCCACGGAAAGCTGTTTTGGGTCAATAGCCATGACGGATTGGAAGATTGGGCGCAAACTCCAACATTGACTGAGGGTGGTTTTTGGACTGGCCCTGGTGTCTTTTCTGCTGACGGAGTTGATCCTGCGTCAGAATTGTTGGTGCAAGCGTTGCCAGAGAAGCTGGGCAAGAATGTTGCGGACCTTGGTGCTGGCTGGGGTTACCTGTCAGCCCACGCGCTAACGCGCGATATAAATGAAATCCACTTGGTCGAGGCGGGCCACTTAGCTTTGGAATGTGCCAAGCGCAATGTCACGGATGAGCGCGCCCAATACCACTGGGCTGACGCAACAAAATGGGCGCCTAAGGGCCGAATTGATACAGTAATTATGAACCCTCCCTTTCATGTTGGTCGCGCAGCAGAACCTTCATTGGGACAAGCTTTTGTTGCAACAGCTGCGCGTGTATTGGCCAATTCTGGACAGCTTTGGATGGTTGCAAACCGTCACCTTCCTTATGAGGATGCCTTGAACGCCAACTTTGGCAAGGTCACAGACCTTGGTGGTGATACACGGTTCAAACTATTCCACGCTGCGCGTCCCTTGCGCAAACGTGCCTAACCAATGTTTCGACAAGGATAATAGCCATGTCATTTTCTGTTTCAGGTAAGTCGGTCATCGTAACAGGGGCGGCCAACGGTATCGGGTTGGCCATCGCCCGCAGTTTTGCAGATCGCGGTGCAAACGTAATGTGTGCGGATATGGATGAGGCGCGTCTGAAAGACGAATTGGGCACGCAATTGGATGAAGGCAACATGCGTTACTTTGCCGGTGATTTGCGCCAACGCTTGACCATCGCCAATCTTATTTCTGCTACGATTGACGCCTTTGATCAGGTTGATGTCTTGGTTAACGCCTCCCGTCAGGTTATGACGACGGATGTGATGGATGTTGAAGACACTTCAGTTGAAGTGCTGCTTGAGCAGAACATGATGACCAGTCTGCGCTTAACGCAACAGGTCGCCAAGCGTATGATCAAACAGGCGGGTGAACAGACTGAAGGTACGGTAGGCACTATCGTTAATCTTAGTTCGATCGCGGCACGCAGTTCGCGCCCTGAATTGATGGGCTATTCGATTGCGTCCGCCGCGATGGAGCAAATGACCCGCTCGATGGCACTGGCTCTTGCGCCAAACCGTATCCGCGTAAATGCGGTTGCTTTTGGATCGGTCATGTCCGCATCGCTTCAAGCCGCTATGGTAGAACACAGCGACTGGCGCGACGAAATCGAGGAAAAAACCCCACTTGGCCGTGTTGCGGGTCCAGGTGAGTTGGTGGATGCAGTACAGTTTCTTGCTTCAGATGCATCGGCCTTTATGACGGGCGAAGTTGTGACAGTAGATGGTGGGCGCAGCTTGCTTGATCCAATCTCAGCACCAGCTCACTAACCTAAGGACCTGCGGTATGGCCAACGATCAAATCAACGCTTTCGACGCTGAAAAAGCACGTGCATCGGCATGGTTTCGCGAATTGCGTGATCAAATCGTGGCTGCCTTTGAGGGGATCGAAGCCAATCACACCACAGGCCCAATGTCCGACGCACCCGTAGGTGTGTTTGAATTGACTGAAACCACACGTACGTCCGATGATGGATCAGATGCAGGTGGTGGCTTGATGAGCGTGATGCGCGGCGGCCGTGTGTTCGAAAAAGTGGGTGTGAATATCTCAACCGTCTACGGCACTTTGGGCGAACGCGCGCAAAATGCGATGGCGGCGCGCAAGGGCATTCCGGGGATGAAAGACGATCCGCGGTTTTGGGCTGCTGGTATCAGCCTTGTTGCCCACATGCAGAACCCACATGCCCCTGCGGTTCACATGAACACTCGGATGTTTTGGACCCCGCATGCATGGTGGTTTGGTGGTGGATCAGACCTGAACCCTTGCATCGAATATGACGAGGACACGGCGCATTTCCACGACCAGCAAAAGCAGCATCTAGATCCGCACGGGGCCGATTTGTATCCTAAGTTAAAGGAATGGGCCGACACCTATTTCTATATCCCGCACCGTCACCGTGCGCGGGGCGTTGGTGGCATCTTTATGGACGATCGTTGCACTGGGGATTGGGAGGCTGATTTTGCCCTGACACAAGACATTGGCCGTGCGTTTTTACCCGCCTACCTACCACTTGTGGAAAAGCGCAAAGTCCAAGATTGGGATGAAACGGCCAAGGACGCGCAGCTTATCCATCGCGGTCTCTACGCGGAATATAATCTGGTCTATGACCGTGGGACTAAGTTTGGCCTTGAGACGGGTCATGATGCGAATGCAGTTTTGATGAGCCTGCCGCCAATGGCGAAATGGACCTGACCTAACGTTTAGTGTGAGTGTGCCAGTCAAAGAAGCCCTCGCCAGCACGCTCTAAAAGCTCTTTTGCAAGCTCAACGCCCATTGTCGCGCCGGTTTCAATCGGACCACGGCGTTCACCGCTGAGGGACTGTGATCCGTCTGGACGCAGCACTTCACCGCGTAAATGCAGCTCGTCTCCATCTAAGGTCGCCAGACCCGCAATCGGAGTTTCACATGATCCGTCTAGCTCCTGAAGAAACGCACGCTCTGCGGCAAGGCGTTGACCGGTTGGGGTATCGTGTACGGCAGCCAGCATCTCTTGCATCCGTGCGTCATCTGCACGGCGTTCGATTCCGATAGCACCTTGGGCAACTGCAGGCAGCATATCGTCTGGATCAACCGGCGTTGCAGGTACATCGTCACGGCCAAGGCGTTTCAAGCCAGCTGTCGCAAGAAAAGTACATTCTGCGACACCATCATCTAGCTTCTTCAAACGGGTCTGCACGTTGCCGCGAAATTCGACGACATTCAGGTCTGGGCGACGGTTCAGTAATTGCGCACGGCGGCGTAGGCTGGACGTGCCTACGACGGCACCACTTGCCAGTTCTGCGATAGAACCCAAATTTGGTGAAATGAACGCATCGCGTACGTCTTCTCGCGGCAGGTAAACGTCCAGCAGCAAACCATCTGGTTGGATTGTTGGCATGTCCTTCATCGAATGAACTGCGATGTCGATCTTACCTGACAGAAGATCCTCTTCAATTTCGCGTGTGAATAGACCTTTGCCGCCAATGTCTTTGAGTGGACGGTCTTGGATCATATCCCCTGTCACCTTGATCACGACGACCACAAACGAATCCTCGAGCAAATCAAAGGCTGCCATCAGGCGGGCCCTTGTTTCATAGGCTTGGGCCAAGGCCAAAGGCGATCCACGGGTGCCGATTTTGAGAGGCTGTGCGGGGGAGGGGAGATCAAAATTCATAAGCCTTTTTAGGCGCGTCATATGCGCCTGACAAGCTACGATCTCTTGACAAAATCGCCGCAGGGCGTGACCAACGGCCAACCGTAAAAAGGATACTGATCATGACCTCATCCAAAACTATTCTGCGCGCGCTTGCCGGTGAAACACTGCCGACTCCGCCGATTTGGATGATGCGTCAGGCGGGTCGCTATTTGCCAGAGTACAAAGCGACACGCGCACAGGCCGGAGATTTTTTGTCGCTGTGCTATAATCCTGATCTTGCGACTGAAGTGACACTACAGCCTATTCGTCGCTATGGCTTTGACGCCGCTATCTTGTTTGCTGATATTTTGTTGATCCCGCAAGCACTGGGCGCAGATCTGTGGTTTGTAACCGGTGAGGGCCCGCGTCTGTCCACGATCACGTCACAGGTGGACCTTGATAAATTGGGGCCAGTGTCGGACATCCATGAAACGCTGAACCCGATCTATCAGACTGTGCGCAACCTTTCAGGGGAGTTGCCCTCAGAGACCACCTTGATCGGCTTTGCTGGGGCTCCTTGGACCGTTGCGACCTATATGATCGCAGGGCGTGGCACGCCGGATCAAGCACCCGCACACAAGTTGATGAACGAACAGCCCGAGGTGTTTGATGCGCTGATGGACAAGATCACTGAAGCTACCATCGATTATCTGCTGATGCAGATTGAAGCGGGTGCTGAAGTTGTAAAAATATTCGACAGTTGGGCAGGTTCTTTGCCCGGTGCTGCGTTCCAGAAATATTCACTAGAACCAGCGCGCCGCATTACGGCAGCATTGAAAGCGAAATATCCAGATACGCCCATCATTGGCTTCCCGCGTGAAGCGGGTGACGGGTACATCGGATTCGCAAAAGCGACTGGCGTAGACTGTGTTGCGCTTGATAATTCGGTGACACCTGAATGGGCCGTGAAAAATGTTCAGGTTGATGGGTGCGTGCAAGGAAACCTGAAATCTTCGCATATGGTGACGGGCGGTCAGGCCTTGGTCGACGAAACACGCGCTATTGTTAAGGCATTTTCGGGCGGTCCACACATCTTTAACCTTGGTCACGGCATCACGCCAGACGCCGATCCAGACAACGTTCAGCGCATGATTGATGCAGTACGTGATGTTTAATTGATTTCGTGGGTTGACGACTCCGTTCTGGTCTCCTAATTCCCATCCTCACGGCGCGGTAGCTCAGTTGGTTAGAGCGATCGACTCATAATCGATAGGTCGGGAGTTCAAGTCTCCCCCACGCCACCACTTTCCTCCTTCTAAGTTTTACTGATCCAACTAGAGACAATGCCGTCTTGTCCTCAGCTTGCCGGTTAGGCCCTCCCAGAAAATCGATGTCTTTCCAGCTGTTGCCAAAGGTGTACTGACTTCGCTATTTGTCTCTGCGAAACTGGCACTACGTCGTCGCATCTTTGAGGAGACGATTGTGGATTTTGCCGCGAGAGAGATTGAGGAACGACAGATGATTTTATGTTGCGGTGAAGCGCTGATTGATATGGTCCCAGTAAAGGGCGTCAACGGACAGGATGCGTTTGCGCCGTTGTCAGGTGGTGCGATATTTAACACTGCTATCGCTTTGGGACGCCTTGAGGTTCCTGTGCAGCTGCTTTCTGGCGTGTCCAACGATTTGTTCGGAACGCAGCTGGCTGCTGAATTGCAGTCTTCGAATGTTGGAACCGATCTTTTGGTGCGCAGCAAGCGCCCGACAACACTTGCGTTTGTGAAGCTGACAAATGGCCAAGCGCAATACACATTCTACGATGAGAACTCGGCAGGTCGAATGATGGTGTCAGAGGATCTGCCTGATATTGGCACAGATGTTTCTGCGCTTTATTTTGGCGGTATCAGCCTTTGTGCAGAGCCGGCTGCAAGTGCCTATGAGGGCCTTGCTATTGAGGCGGCAGAGCGTGCTGTGCTAATGATCGATCCAAACATTAGACCCAGCTTCATCGAAGACGAAACTGCGTATCGTGCGCGGTTGGATCGCATGTTGGCCGCTGCTGACATTGTAAAAGTTTCTGACGAAGATTTGGACTGGATTATTCCAACTGACGTTTCGTTTGAAGACAAAGTTGAGCAGCTTCACCAGAATGGTGCGGACATCGTGATCATCACCAAAGGTGGTGATGGCGCTTCTGCTTATATGCGTGGGCAGCCTGTTGTGAATGTTGCTGTTCCTAAGGTCACTGTGGTCGATACTGTGGGCGCTGGCGATACCTTCAACGCTGGGTTCCTTGCACAGTTACACACACTTGGCTGCTTGAACAAAGAAGCCCTGCGTAAGGTGACTGGCGTTGAGATTGAAAAGGCACTGTCCTACGCGGCACGCGTTGCTGGTGTCACTGTTTCGCGCGCAGGTGCTAACCCGCCAACACTGGCTGAACTTAGCTGATCGTTATTACGGTTTGAGAATTTCCTTAGCGACGGTTACGGACTATCGCTAAGGGTATGGATCCCCAAAAAGGCGTTAGTCCTTTTGCAAGGCCCGCAATACTTTGTCCAACTGTGCACCTTGTTTGCTTTTCTTCGCAACGCCGTCCTTCACCAACTTATAGTAAGCTTCTGGATCATACTGCTGAACATTCAATCCCAGCTTCTTTGCGGTTAAAGAACCAGTGGATGAAAGGATCGTGTAGGCGGCAATGTACTGCTCTGTCTGGGTCGAAATCAGCGCAGCTTCTGCATTCAGCAATTCGTTTTCTGCGTTCAAAACATCAAGTGTTGTACGTGCGCCTAAGCTGGCTTCTTCACGCACACCGCGGAAAGCAACGCGTGATGCGCGGATCTGTTGTTGGCTAGCGTTCAGGGCCGCATTTACGCTGCTGTAGAAGGCGTAAGCGTTCGCAACGGATTGCTGCAGGTTGTGACGCACCACATGCAGGTTTGCGCGCATCGCGTCGCGCTGTGCCATTGCTCGGCGCACGCTAGAGGAAATTCGACCGCCATTGTAGATTGGGCCAGAGACGCCCAATCCGACCGTTGCGTTGTTTGTAAAGTCGCCACTGATCAGATCGTTTTGAAGGCCCAAGGAACCAGTCAGTTTGATCTTTGGTTTAAGAGCGGCTTCGGCGCTTTTTATAGCGTATTCTACTGAGGCCACTTGGTGTTGGGCCGAGATCATATCTGGGTGGTTGCGCACCGCCTGTGATTGGGCGGATGCCACATTGCCACTGATACGAGGCAGGCGCGGCAGTTGCGCCAAACTCTTGGGCTGGTGACCGATAACATTTGAATACTCAGCACGGGCGCGCAGAAGATCGCCCTGCGCATTCGCAAGTCCACTGCGAGCTTGCGCCAAACGTGCTTCGGCCAATGCAACATCCGTTCGTGTGACTTCGCCAACGTCAAAGCGGTCTTTGGCTGCGCGAAGCTCTTGGGTTAAGAGGCGCAGATTGTTCTGGCGCAGGGCCACAAATTTGGATGTGCTGCGAACATTGAAATAGGCTGTGACAGCACGCAACATAATTTGTTGTTCAATGGAAAGCAGTTGTGAACGGGTTGCGAATACGCTTTCACGCGCGGCTTCGATAGAGGCAGCAGATCGGCCAAAATCATAAAGCAAAAGCTCGGCGTTGACGCCTATCGTTGCATTGCTGGTGCGGGATCTTTCTTGGCTGCTGAACGTACGCTGTGTTTGGGCAGACCAATTTACGATCGGCAGCAATGCTGCGCTGGCGGACGCGACGTCTTCATCAGCGGCGCGAAGCAAGGCGCGGTTCTGTTCTAGTAATCCGCTGTGGTTGTATGCGCTGACCAAAGCATCAGCCAAAGTTTCAGAGCGGGCTGTCGTTGTCATCAAGCTAAGTGAGACACCAAAGGCGAAAAGTTGAAGTGGCTTTTTGAACAGGATTTTCATCTATTTCTCCGTCGGCTTTGCGAATTGGGCTGGTGCGTAACAACAGATATAGGAGGTGTTCGCGTTATTACGACTCAGCACGCCATTTACGAAAGGGTACCCTGTATCTTGTGGTGCCTACAATGTTTACCAACCAGATAGAGGGAAAGATCGCAAAGAATTGGTTAACAAAAACGGATTTTGGGCAGAAAACCGCAACCATCATGACAATTTGTGGGGCAAATTGGTGTTTTTTTATCCTGAGTTATAAAAACGCAGAACAACTGAGCAGCGGTGCACGAAAAGATCTAGATCAATCGGTGAGTTTCGCCCACAGATCAGGACGACGTGCTTTGGTGATCTCACGCGACATTTCACGACGCCATGCTTCGATTTTCGCGTGATTGCCAGACATCAAAACATCAGGGATTTTGTGCCCCATCCATTCTGCAGGTTTGGTATATTGAGGGTGCTCAAGCAAACCGTTTGAATGGCTTTCTTCAACAGCACTGTCTTCGTTTCCTAGCACACCTGGCAACAAGCGCACTGTGGCATCAATCATTGCTTGGGCTGCAATTTCACCGCCGGTCATCACGAAGTCACCAAGGGACACTTCCATCACGCCGTAGTGTTTTAATACACGTTCATCGACGCCCTCAAAGCGGCCACATAGAACCGTAACGCCATCACACCGCGCCCAGTTGCGTGCCATCTCTTGATCAAAGCGGCGTCCGCGTGGGGACATATAAACCAACGGCACATTGCCTTTGCTTTGGCGTTGTACGGCTTCAATCGCAGGGCCAATCACATCGGCGCGCAACACCATGCCGGCACCACCACCCGCGGGGGTGTCATCGACATTGCGGTGCTTGGTTAAACCGTGGCTGCGCAGGTCATGGGTGTGTAGTTGCCATTTACCATCTTTCAATGCGCGGCCCGTCAGGCTTTCACCTAATACGCCAGGAAAAGCATTTGGGAACAGTGTCATAATCCGCGCCTGCCAAACGCCTGCCAACTCTTCATCGCCATCCATCAAGGACCGTGGTGTCAGAGTTGGGCGAATGGTTTTGCGCCCGTGCGACTTTGGGTTATTGGTCATTTTTCTGGGCCTTTGCGAGAATGATTTGCTTGGCTGCTTTGCGTTCATAGTGATCCGCATATTCACGGTTTGCTTCCAGTAAGGCAAGTAAAACAGTCTTATCCAGTCGTTCGTTGTAAATAGGTTGGGGGACGATTTTTTCGCGCAAACTTGGTGATATATCACATAGGTCAAACACCGGATCAGCAGGGCCAAGCCTTAGGTCGCGGCAGTCCTCTAGGGCGGTATGGTGCACTGCAACGTTTACCTGTTTTCGCACCGCTTTGACGATCGGCTCCAATTCCGCTGCTTTCTCGTAGGTCGTTGCAAAGGTGTCATAGTCCAAGGTCATGGATGAGGATTTGACATGTTCCCAATAGGCGCTTTGCAACCAGCTCTCGGGGGCGCGTGTTGAGAAGTATATGACCTGTTCAATATTGGGAAAACGTGCAGTTATTTCATCGCAGTATCGTGATAGTAATATGGGTGCGGCGCTGTAGTCAGCCAGATCGCCGCGCCCCGGCATGTGGCCTGAGAATTCTTCGGCAGAAAGTAATAACGCGCGTTTTGGCATCGCGACCAAATCATCAAGGACGCCACCGAAACGTGTTGCGGCTTTGACCAATGTTAGGTCATCACGCCACGTTGAATAGCCGCGGGTTGCATGCATTAAGTCCTGCATTTGTCCCTTAAGGCGCATTGCCAATTCGGGCTGTAGAAGCGGACGATTGGCGCGTAAAACCTGTTGAACAGAGGACGTGCCCGTTTTGTGGAAACCAGCGTGTATGATGATCTTGCGTGGCATCAAAGACCTTCGTGCGCAGTAAGGTTTTCACTGCGCCACATGATCAGAATAGGCCGTCAGGTGGGTCTGCGATGATGCGGCCCGTGTCCATATCGACAGTTGGAATGACCGCTAAGGTGAAGGGAACCAAAACGGTTGCTGAACTTTCGGGCAACTGAACTTCCAACAAGTCGCCAGCGCCGTGGTTCTGTACGGATTTCACCGTGCCAAGGGTCTCGCCACCTGTATCTAGAACCTGCAAACCAGTGAGGTCTGAGTGGTAGTATTCGTCGTCTGGCAGGCTTGGCAGCTGATCGCGGCGGGCGTAGAGTTGAACACCCTTCATCGCATCAGCTTGTTCTTTTGTTGCGACCTCTGGCATGCGGATCACAAAGCCACCTTTGACCGCGCGCACAATGGCGATGGTGTATGAACCAGTCCCATCTTCGCGAGTGAGGGGGCTGTAGGTTTCAATGTCTTCTGCGATTGCGCAAAAGCTCTTGATACGTAGCTCTCCGTTGACGCCATAAGAGCCGCCGATGCTACCGACACAGATCAATTCATTGCTCATTTTGCTATTCCTTTGCAAAGTCCTGAGTCCATATCTCCGCCTAGCGTGGCACAGCGTTCAGAGGTTTGGCTACGTTCGTAAAACTGCCCAGCGACAAAGGCGAGTAGCACAAAGATTATCAAGCGCATTAATCTGAACATTGGGACCTCAACGGGTTTCTATGGGCAGGGCCGCGCGGCGGGTTTCCCAGCCAGCGGTTTCTAATTCGGGTGTCGTAGAGTTGGCTTCGGGCCAACCGATACACAAGTAAGCGATAAGGGACCAATCCTGAGGGATGTCCAGATCGGTACATAGTTTTGGGGCATCCAGAATGGAGACCCACCCCATACCTAAACCATGGGAGCGGGCATGTAGCCACATCAGATTGATCGCACCCACAACAGAATAGCGGCGCATTTCTGGCATGGTCGTCGCGCCAAGGCCGGAGCCTTTGCTGGTGCTGTCATCGCAGAAAATTGCAATGTGTTCAGGGGCTTCGGACATACCGGATAGTTTTAATCCCGAATACATAGCAGCTTTTTCACCGTCATACCCTTCAAGGGCAGTAGCGTTGGCGGTTTGGTAATTTTCGATAGATTTCTGGCGAAGCTCTGGGGATATAACCCGTACGATGCGCCAAGGTTCCGAAAGGCCCACGGAGGGGGCGAGGCGGAAGGTGTCGAGGCATTGCATCAGCAACGCCTCGTCCACCGGATCGCTGCGAAAGCGGCGCACGTCGCGCCTCCATCGCATCAGCTGCGATAGATCGGTTCGGAAGCTGTCCGAGAACGCTTCCATTACCGGTCTTATTCTGCTGCTGCTTCTTCAGCAGGAGCTTCTTCTGCTGGTGCTTCAACAGGTGCTGCTGCGGCTTCAGCGGCTGCTTCTGCTTTAGCTGCTTTTTCTTCTGCGCGCTCAACGGCTTTCTTGTGTGGAGCACCCTTCTTAGGGTTGTTGCGCTCTGTTTTTGGAACAACGCCAGCAGCTTCTAACATACGTGCGATACGGTCAGTTGGCTGTGCGCCTTGGCCCAACCAGTACTGAACGCGTTCCATGTTCATTTTCACGCGCTCTTCGCTGTCTTTAGCCAAAAGTGGGTTGTATGTGCCCAATTTTTCGATGAAGCGACCATCGCGTGGCATGCGGCTGTCAGCAGCTACGATGCGGTAAAATGGACGTTTCTTAGAGCCACCACGGGCCAGACGGATTTTCATAGACATGTTGTTGTTTCCTTTGGGTTTATTCTTGATGTGTTTTGTGATGCTGAATGACTTCAGCGATGATGAAGTTGAGTAACTTCTTGGCAAAATCGGGGTCCAAGTCGGCCCGATTGGCCAAATCTTCTAGTCGTGCGATCTGTGTTGCCTCGCGGGCGGGATCGGACGGGGGAAGGTCGTGTTCAGCTTTGAGTTTGCCCACAACTTGTGTGTGTTTGAAGCGCTCGCCAAGAGTATAGATCATGATCGCATCAAGGCGATCAATGCTCTCGCGGTGGCCCTTTAGGACCTCTGCGGCACGGGTGACTGGGTCAGACATAACGGCCTCCAAATGCTGAAAATACAACGTCGGTATTACGTCGGTATAATGTCGGTATTGCGTAGGTGGACTGTACATATGCAAACATTAGATAAGCCCCAATTCAGCGGGGCTTGCGCCATCCAATAGAGGACGGGTGAAGGTGCGATCATAGGAAAGGATGCACTTTGTCTTCACTGCATAATCATAGGCGGCCCGACATTCAGCGTCAGCGTCCATGCGTGTGCGATAATCTTCATATGCCGCAAGCGATGCAAAAGAAAACATGCACCAGGCTTTGTTGTTCGCGCCTTCATGAGGCAAGAAATAGCCGTGGTGTGTGCCACCCATTTTGTTGACCAAATAGATCCACGCTTTTGAATAGGTTTCAAAAGCCTCCAGCTGAGCTGGGTCGATCTTATATGTTAGCGTACAGGTGATCATTTCTTTTTCCCGAAACCGGACAGACCGGATGGCAGACCCATGCCGCCG
>DLQI01000011.1:49621-52216 GCA_002478745.1 Rhodobacteraceae bacterium UBA7436
CCGCCGAGACCACCAAGGCCGGGCATCTTGCCGCCAAGTTGCTTGGCCGCTGCTTCAAGTGATGCGGGGTCCATTTGGGACGGGTCCATGCCAGCAGGCATTCCGCCGCCAGCGCCGCCGCCGCCCATCATACCCTTCATGGCTTGCTTCAGCATGCCACCTTTGCCCATTTTGCCCATCTTCTTCATCATGTCCGACATCTGGCGCTGCATCTTCACAAGTTTGTTCAGATCAGACACCTGCATGCCGGCACCTTTGGCGATCCGCTTTTTGCGGGAGGCCTGAAGAAGGGCAGGGTTGGCACGTTCTTTTTTGGTCATGGATTGGATCAAGGCGATTTGCTGTTTCAGCACCTTGTCGTCAAAACCGGCCTTTTCGACCTGCTTTGCCATTTTGCCCATGCCGGGCATCATGCCCATCATGCCTTGCATGCCGCCCATTTGAATCATTTGCTCAAGCTGCATCTTAAGGTCGTTCATATTGAACTGACCTTTGGCCATGCGCTTCATCATGCGCTCGGCTTGTTCGGCCTCGATCGTGTCTTGGGCTTTTTCAACTAGGGCAACGATGTCACCCATGCCAAGGATACGGCCAGCGACGCGTTCAGGTTCGAACGTTTCAAGCGCGTCCATCTTTTCGCCAAGACCGACGAATTTGATTGGCTTGCCAGTGACGGCACGCATGGACAACGCAGCACCGCCGCGACCATCACCATCCATACGGGTGAGGGCAACGCCAGTAATGCCGATACGTTGGTCAAAGTTTTCTGCGGTTTGCACCGCGTCTTGGCCTGTTAGGCCATCGACAACCAGCAATGTCTCGCGTGGGTTGGACACGTCGCGAACGGCTTCGACCTGCTGCATCAACTCTTCGTCGATGGACAAGCGGCCCGCAGTGTCGAGCATATAGACGTCGTAGCCGCCCATGTTCGCTTGGGTCTTGGCGCGCTTGGCTATGGATACTGGATCTTCGCCTTTGACGATTGGCAATGTGTCCACGCCAATTTGAACGCCCAAAATTTGCAGCTGTTCCATCGCGGCCGGACGGTTCACGTCGAGAGAGGCCATAAGGACCTTTTTGCCCTCGCGCTCTTTCAGACGTTTCGCCAGCTTTGCGGTTGTTGTTGTCTTACCTGAACCTTGCAAACCAACCATCAAGATGGGGGCAGGTGGGCTATCAATCTTTAGGTGGCCTGGTTCGCCTTCACCCTTAAGGGTGTCGATCAATGCATCGTGCACAATCTTGACGACTTGTTGGCCCGGCGTCACGGATTTTGTGACCGCTTGGCCTGTAGCCTTGTCTTGAACAGCTTTTACAAAATTGGTCGCGACAGGAAGGGAAACGTCGGCCTCAAGTAGAGCAACACGTACCTCGCGCAGGGCTGTTTTGACATCTTCGTCAGACAGCGCACCTTGTTTTGTCAGTCGGTCAAAGACGCCGGAAAGGCGGTCGGATAGATTTTCAAACATGCCGAGGCTCCTTTGCCCGATTACTGTTAACCCCTAGATAGGTAGGGGTGGTGACGATTGCATCATCACGATGCAAAATACAAAATACCTAAGTCAGCTCATTGAGGCGGGGACAAAACAAAACAGTTTTGCCCCCGTGGGCGCGACGCGCTGACGGAGGGCGATCCTTGATATAACAAGGACCGGAAGGGTTTATACTTCCGGATGTAGGCCGTGGTGGGGATAGAGTCAACAGTTTAAGGGGGCAAAGCCGTTGCTCTGCCCCTTGTTTATCTATTGCATTATGCCGCGATTGCGTCGATTTGGGTTTGTGCGCCCTTGAGAGCGGCATCAAGGTCGCCCGCGGTCCCCTCTGCGGCCACAAATGTAACGTCAGTGATTCCGATAAACCCAAGCATTGTGGTCATATAGGTACTTGCGTGATCCATTGGTGAACCCAGAGGAACGCCGCCAGATGCGATGACGACAATGGCGCGTTTGCCTTCCATCAATCCAACGGGGCCTTTTTCTGTATATTGAAACGTGTGGCCTGCGCGGCAAACCAGATCGACCCAGGCCTTTAGGCTGGCGGGGATGCCGAAGTTGTACATTGAAACGCCAATGACCAATGTGTCTGCGTCTTTGATCTCTTGGATCAAGCTGTCAGAGGTAGCTAGCTTTTCAACTTGTTGTTCTGTGAGCTGATCAGCAGGTGTCCAATTCGCGCCAAGCCATGCTTCGTCCAGCTGTGGCAGGGAGTGCGTGAGTAGATCATGGTGTGTTGTTTGTCCGCCCAGTTTTTCAACGATTTGCGCTGAAAGTTGGCGTGAAACTGATGCGCTTGTTCGTCCAGAGCTGTCGATTTGTAGAATGTGTGTCATGCCTGTTCCTTGTGAGTGTACTTGTCTGCGTCCTACATAGGGATTGCATATTTGAACGTAAGACGCTTATCTCAACAGTAACTGTTAGAATTTGCACATGAGCGAGGATTGCCATGAACAATTGGGATGAAATCAAGACCGCCTATCAGGTTGCCCGTATGGGAACTGTGAGTGGTGCCGCTGAAGTCTTGGGTGTGCACCATGCGACTGTCATTCGTCATATTGATGCGTTGGAAGGTCATTTGGGGGTAAAGCTGTTTCAGCGC
>DLQI01000038.1 GCA_002478745.1 Rhodobacteraceae bacterium UBA7436
TCGTTTCTTTGTCTCAGCGCAGGCAGGCAGCACCAAAGGTGCGCCGCTTGGGAGTTGGGAAAACGCGCAATAATACGGGCGCGAAATTTATCAAACTCAGCGGGTCTTGAACCCACAAAAATCCTCCCCACATTGATGTTATCGGAACGCCTAATATTGGGTTTCGGTATTAATCTAGGCCCGTCCGCTACAGGAGGGTCCGACATGAAATCGCTCATCTGTGAGGATATTAAACTATGCGTACTTTTGATTTTGCACCGCTGCACCGCGCCACTGTTGGCTTTGACCAAATCGCCGATATGATGGATCGCGTGCTGACGAACGATGCACCCCAAAACAGTTACCCACCCTATAACATCGAAAAAACGGATGACGACGCGTATCGCATATCTATCGCGGTGGCTGGGTTTTCAGAGCCGGATTTGAATGTTGAGGTACGGGAAAATTCCCTGATCGTTACGGCTAAAAAGGCGGACGAAAATGAGGACAAGAAATATCTACATCGCGGTATTGCCACACGTGCGTTCGAACGGCGGTTCCATTTGGCCGACCATGTTCGGGTCACGGGGGCCAGCCACGCCGATGGAATGCTGCATATCGACCTGACGCGTGAAGTACCCGAGGCGCTGAAACCACGGCGCATTCAGATCGCCAGCCAGAACGCGATTGAAACGGATGTGGTCGACGCCAAAGCTGTTAACTGATCAAACGAAAGGCCCGCTGAAACCAGCGGGCCTTTTTCTTTGTGTCTGTCATTTAGACTGACGCGATAGCGACTTTAAACTGACATGCAGATGTATTTCATTTCCATGAATTCTTCTATGCCGTGATGGCTGCCCTCGCGGCCCAAACCAGATTGTTTGATCCCACCAAATGGCGCAACTTCTGTTGAGATGATGCCAGTGTTCACACCCACAATTCCATATTCCAATTCCTCAGCCACCTTATAAACGCGGCTTAGATCGGAAGCGTAGAAATATGCGGCCAGACCAAAGATTGTGTCGTTTGCCTTCGTAATAACATCATCCACATCTTCAAATTTGAATAGTGGGGCGAGGGGACCAAATGTTTCTTCTTGAGCAACCTTCATGGACTGGGTCACGCCCGTCACGATGGTCGGTTGGAAGAAACTACCACCCAGGTTGTGTGTTGAACCACCTGTCAAAACTTCACCACCATTGGCGAGAATATCATCAAGGTGTTCCTGCACTTTTCCGGCGGCATTTGTGCTGATCAAAGGACCGGTTGTAATGCCATCATTGAAACCATCCCCAACGTTCAAGGCTTCAACCGCGACCTTCAGTTTCGCAGCGAATGCGTCGTAAACGCCGGACTGAACATAGATGCGGTTTGCGCAGACGCAGGTCTGACCGGCGTTGCGGAATTTGCACATCATTGCGCCCTCAACTGCCGCGTCTAGGTCCGCGTCATCAAATACAATGAACGGGGCATTGCCACCCAACTCCATCGAGCATTTCATTACCTGATCAGCGGCTTGGGCCAAAAGGATACGGCCAACGGCGGTAGACCCCGTAAAGGTCAATTTGCGCACAATCGGGTTCTCGCAGAACTCTTGTCCTGTGCTTGGTGCGTCAGATGTGGTGACCACTTGGAACACACCGGCGGGGAAGCCTGCGCGCTCTGCAAGCACCGCAATTGCGGTGGCAGAAAGCGGTGTTAACTCGGCTGGGCGTGCGATGAATGCACAGCCAGCGGCAAGGGCTGGGGCAGCCTTGCGCGTGATCATTGCATTCGGGAAATTCCATGGTGTGATGGATGCCGCAACGCCGATGGGTTGCTTCAAAACTGTAATGCGTTTGTCGCGCTGGTGACCCGGGATGGTTTCGCCGTAAATGCGTTTTGCCTCTTCAGCAAAGAACTCAACAAAGGATGCGCCGTATGCGATTTCGCCTTTGGCTTCGGCCAATGGTTTGCCCATTTCCGCAGTCAGGATAATGCCAAGGTCATCTTGATTTTCCATCATCAGATTGAACCACGTGCGCATAACTGCGCTGCGTTCTTTGGCGGACCATTTGGCCCATTCCTTTTGCGCGACTTCTGCTTTGGCAATGGCAACGCCAACTTGTTCGCGGCTTAGGTCTGCAACTTGGGCAACGACATCGCCACGGGCTGGATTGGTCACGTCAAACGTGCCTTTGTCTCCGCCAATCCATTCACCGCCCACATAAGCGCGGGTCTCAAGCAGGGTAGGATCGCTTAGCATTGTCTTCAGGTTCGTTGTCGTTTCCAGCATTTCATGTTCTCCAGAGATTGCGTGAACAGGGAAAGCAACTAATGTGGCACTTGTCCAGACGAATTGATGAGGGTGCTATGACTGATCTAAGTGACGCATACGCGAACGGTGCTTACATAGACGGGGCCGCACTGTACCCACCACGCTGGGATGCCGCGTCAAAGGCATTTCGAGAGGCGTTAGGGGAACAGGCCGAACTGGGTGTTTCCTACGGCCCTTCACCACGTCAGGCCTATGATTTTTTCCAACCGGATCAGACAGCTAAGGGAACGCTGATCTTTGTGCATGGTGGCTATTGGCGGATGTTTGATCGCGACAGTTGGTCGTTCCTTGCCAAGGGCGCACTGGCGCGGGGGTGGGCGGTAGCGATGCCGTCTTATGATCTGTGCCCTCAGGTTGGGATTGCAACGATCACTCAACAAATCGCCCGCGCGCTGCAGGATATCGCAGGACGCACACAGGGGCCGATCAGTTTGGCAGGGCATTCTGCTGGCGGGCATCTGGTGGCGCGGATGGTGGCACCAGGAATGTTGCCCGCGGCAGTGATGGACCGGTTGCAGCATGTGGTGCCCATTTCGCCCCTCAGTGATCTGGAACCTTTGTGCCGGACGGACATGAACGACGATTTCCAGCTGGATGCCGGGATGGCGCGTGCTGAAAGCCCGATATTACAACCCGCCCCACAAGCCAAAGTAACGGTTTGGGTGGGCAGCGATGAACGACCTGCTTTCATAGAACAGGCAATGTGGTTGGCGGATGCGTGGCAATGCGATCAGGTCGTTGCCCAAGGGTGGCACCATTTCGATGTGATCGATGCGTTGGTCGATCCAGATAGCGAAATGTTGTCAGTTCTGACGGCGGGATAAGTCATGGCCCTTTCAATGCCACATTGATTTTGCAACAGTGTAAATTAAATCAGACGTTAGATGTTTGCACTCGCACGCCTGTTGGTTATGGGCTTTATCGTATTGACGATCGTTTATGTTTGCCTGTCGTTCTATTCCCGCGCTGTGCGCTGTGCGCCGTGGAAAGCTGAAGGCGCAGTGGAACCTTGAGCAGATGGACGATGCCGCAAAGGGCGGTGATCGCGATGACTATATTCGAGAGGGCCTTGAAGAATACGATGGCTCTGTGCGTCGTAAACTGATCTTGGGCGTTTATATCATTCCGACGGTGCTGGTTGCCGTCATCATTTATCTTACGAATTTTGCCTAAGGGGGCACAGACATGACCTATATCAAGTGGTTCCTGATCATCACATTCTGGACGTTTGTTGCGGCGTTCTTTCATTACACGTTGCCCCAAAAGGACATCGTGCGGATTACCGATACCTATGAGAAGCGGATTGATTTCGGTGAGAACTCGATCTTTTGGGCCTCTGCCGATACGGGCAATGCGGGCACGGCTGTGAACCGCGATATCTTCTTTATCCAAACCAAGCTGGCGAAAAGCGGCGATGTGATGGTGTACCGCAATGAGGATACCGGATGGGGTTGGCCGCCGTATTTCAAGTTCGACACAACGAACCTGCAAGCCGAAGCCAGCGATCTGAAATCAGCGGCTGAGGCACCGCAGTATGCGATGATCAAACACTATGGCTGGCGCAATGAATTTCTGTCGATCTTCCCAAATGCGATTTCTGTGAAAGTGGTTGATGGGCCGAATGCGTCCAAGGGCTGGCCGATCCTGAACATCCTGATTTTGACGCTGTTCGCTGCCGTCAGCTATTTTATCTTTGTGCGCTGGCGTCGTTTCCGCATGGCGCGGATCGATCCCACACTTGAGGAAATTCAAGACAACTGGGAGGCCGCAGGTGATGCGGTTGAGGGCGGCCATGGCCGTCTAAAGGGCTGGCTGAATTCATGGCGCGCTAAGTAGGCAAAGATTAGTCGGAGAAGATGTAATCTGCTTCGACAATTTTTCGCGCATCATCAATCGAGATTGTGAGCAGTTTTGCCAACTCTTCCGCGTTCGCCTCAATTGAAGAAGACTGGCTTATTCCTTCACCTGTGTTCGCAACCCATACACACGTATCTTGTCCTCCTTCTTTGACAAAATTTGCGGTATCCAACGCAATGGCAAGCGGTATCGCGGCAACCTTGTTCCGTTGTTGATCCAGAAATACGGCATCGAAGTTGGTGGTGATGATGGCAAACAAGAGTTTGACCAAATCCAATCCTTCCGCCGTTTCCTATTGTTCGCGCGTGATACCATTCGGTTCCGCCGTCCAATGGACCCTGACATTCACTGGTCAGCAATGTCCGGTCACGTCAGCACGTTTATCGTGAATGGCGGCCAATATGACAAAATCATTTGGACGGAAAAGTTCAATGAAGGCATGGCGGATGTTTTGTCCAATATCAAAACGCCACATGCTGTGGACCTTGAAGCGATCCCGCGTTTTAACGAAAGCGAAGGGCACGGACCAAAACGTGCGCATCCAGTCGAAGATTACTTTGACGATCTGTCGATGCACTTGGTCTATGAAATTTTCAAACGTGATTTCGAAGTCTTCAAATATGATTTTAAAGATCCGTCAAACAAAATGCCAATCGGTGAAATCGATCTAGACGAAGTTCACAAAAAATTAGGTGACTAAAGTTGAATGGCCCTGCGGGGCCATTCTTTATTTTAGGGATGCTTTGATATGACTTTGGCAATCCGCTGCGCGGCGGCTGCGCTGCCTTTGCGCGAAGGGTGCACCATGTCAGCCCCATGAAATGACCTGTCGCCACGCGGCACAATATCAGCCATCGAAACGAACCAAACACCTTTGTCACGCTTGGCCATACGGGCAAGACGCGCGTCCAATTTATCCCCCTCGTCGCGGCAGGACTCAATCGGGGAAGACGCACCAGGGGACCGTAAATACCCTGAATAAACCACACGGGCGTTAGATTTTCGCAACTTCGCGACCAACCGCGGGATCGCGCCTTTGGTGCCATCGGGTGAAATCATCTTGCTCAAACGGGCACCACATCTGTTGCAGCCACATCCAAGTAACAGGTCATTTCCCCCGCCGTTTAAAACAATCCAGTCCCAGTTGCCTGGTCTGTATTGCCGCTCAATCTTGAAACCAAGGCTGCCTGAAATAGCCAGTTTATAAATGATCCACGCCCCGGGGACGGCGCGATTGTGGACGGGTTCGTTCAATAACTTCGCCAAGACATTTGGCACCGCCTTGTTCTGGGCTTTGTGGCCGGCGAAAAATGAATCACCCATGGCAAGAATGCGTGGCTCGTTTTGGGCTGATGCGGTTGAAGCCGTAATGCAAAAGGCAATCGCAAGAACTTTTAAAAAGTAGGTCATGTGAAAAACTATAAACTCTCAAAATTTATGTGCATACATTCCCACAGTCTGCGCGGTGGAACAAGCAACGATAGCTTGCCTTCTCTTGCACCCTCGCGCGGTAAGCCCTACATCCCTTTTGATGGTACAGAATAAGAAATCAGACCCTAATTATAAAGTGATCGCCGAGAATCGGCGCGCACGCTTTGATTATGCAATCGACGACGACATCGAGTGCGGTGTGATCCTTGAGGGGTCCGAAGTAAAATCCATGCGCATCGGTGGCACAAATATTGCCGAAAGCTATGCGGCCGTTGAAAACAACGAACTGTGGTTGGTGAACTCTTATATCGCGCCATATGAAGGGGCTAAGACCTTCAAGCACGAGGTACGCCGCCGTCGTAAGTTGCTGGTGTCTAAAAAAGAATTATCGAATTTGTGGAACGCAACCCAGCGCAAAGGTATGACCTTGGTGCCTATCGTGATGTACTTTAATCACAAAGGGTTTGCGAAGATTAAGCTTGGCGTCGCCAAGGGTAAGCAGAACCACGACAAACGCGCGACCGAAGCAAAACGCGATTGGTCCCGCCAAAAAGCACGCCTTATGAAAGATCACGGCTGACCCTGCTTGGCGTCATTCTTGCACTAAAATGCCCATAAATGAGGCGTTTCATACATAAATTCCCCATGACTGGCGTTTTGCGATCTGCGTAAAGTCCCACTGCTACTTAGCTTTGGGGGGAGTTGAGAGTATTCAATAATTATAGCCCCCCGCTGGAGGGATATATTATGGAACTTATTATTGGACTTTTGTCTGGTGTTGTTGGTGGTAACGCTGCGGGTAAAGTGCTCGGAAGCTTAAACCAAGGCACATTGATCAACTCTATTGCTGGCGTTGTTGGTGGGGGCCTAGGTGGCACGATCCTTAGCGCAATTGGTGCTCCTGATTTGGCAGGGGCCGCTGGCGGCGCTGCTGGTTTGGACTTTGGCGCGATCATTGGTCAGGTTGTTGGCGGCGGTGTTGGTGGTGGCGCAGTGCTTGCCGTCGTCGGCGTTGTTCGCAACATGATCGGTAAATAAGCTTAACGCTTAAGGACAGGTTGGGCGCCGCCTCGTAGCCCAACCTGGACACACAGACTTGCCACATACTTCCCATAGCGTTAGGCAGTGACGCATTCACGCAGGGAAGAGAATCTGATGGCTGATGATCCCAAAACACTAGTTTCAACTGACTGGCTTGCCGCGCACATGAAAGATCCGGATTTACGGATCTTGGATGCGTCGACTTATTTGCCAGGCGTCGACCGCGATGGTCGCACAGAATATGACGCGGTTCACATCCCAGGGGCCCGCTTCTTTGACATCGATGACGTGAGCGATGGCCGCTCCGATCTGCCGCATATGGTACCCCCAATTGAGAAATTCATGTCCCGCGTGCGCGCGATGGGCGTTGGCGATGGTCATCAGATTGTTGTCTATGATGGGTCTGGCCTGTTCTCTGCTGCACGTGTGTGGTGGTTGTTCCGCCTTATGGGGCAAAACAACATTGCGGTGCTTGATGGCGGATTGCCAAAATGGATCGCAGAGGGACGCGAAGTCGAAGACTTGGCCCCCGTCATTCGTGACCGTCACATGACCGTGCGTTTCCAAAATCAAATGGTACGTGATGTGACCCAAGTGTCCTCAGCGTCCAAATTGGGCACCTCCCAGATCGTTGACGCACGTGCCGCTGCACGCTTCCGCGGCGAAGCACCAGAACCACGTGAAGGGCTGCGTTCGGGTCATATCCCGAATTCACGCAACGTGCCGTTCACTGATCTGCTGAACGATGACAAAACAATGAAAACTCCGGATCAAACCCGCGCAATCTTTGAGAGCGCTGGCGTTGATCTGAAAAAGCCAATCATCACTACCTGCGGGTCCGGCGTAACCGCCGCCGTATTGGGA
>DLQI01000045.1 GCA_002478745.1 Rhodobacteraceae bacterium UBA7436
TATATCACCAAATCTGCCACAAACGCGGGTTGGATGATGATCAACCAAGGCGCACAAGATGCAGCCAAAGAAGAAGGTGTCTCACTGGTTTCCGTAGGTCCTGCTTTCCAAGGGGATCTATCAAGCCAGTTGGAAGTGTTTGAAAACCTTGTCGCACAAGGCGCAAAAGCCATTGGCGTAGCACCCGTGGATAGCGCAGGTATTGCGCCAGCCGTGAATGACGCGATGGATGCGGGTATCCCCGTGATTGCCATCGATACAGGCGTTTCTGGCGCTGAAGTTACTTCTTTTGTTGCGACTGACAATCAGGCTGTAGCTAAGGTGCAAGGGTCCGTAGCTGCGACGTTGGTGGCTGATGGTGATGCGATCATCTACGTTACTGGCAACCAAGCGCAGTCTACTGGGCAAGAACGTCGTGATGGTTTTATGGCTGGTTTCACAGCTGCGCGTCCGAACAGCGAAGTTATCGTTGTGCCGACAGAATGGAACTCTCAGCAGGCTCAAGAAGGCGTCGAAGCGATCTTGAACAGCCGCGACGATATTAAAATGGTCGCCAACGCCTGGGACGGCGGCACGATGGGTGCAAAAGCTGCTTTAGAAAACTTGGGTTACGGCGCAGGTGATGTGAAACTAGTGGGCTTTGACGGTGCGTCTGACGCGATTGTTGCAATGGACGCAGGTTGGGTTCACGCGAACACAGCACAGATGCTTTACCAAATGGGTTACCAAGGCATCAAAGCAGCAGCTGCTGCTGCACGTGGCGAAGATGTTGCAGGTCGTATTGACACAGGGTTCTTCTTAGTGACACCAGAAACATCCTCAGTCTACAAAGACATGGTTGGCATTAAATAACCTATTGCTTTCAGGGCGGGTTGCGTAGCGTAGCCCGCCCTTATTGCATTCAAATTTTAACAAGTAAGGACCCAGACATGGCCGATGCCAGCAATCCACTCCCAAAGTCTAAAATAGCGCCTCAAGATCAATTTATTTTATGGATGGTCCGGTTTTTTCGTGCCGAATGGTCCGGAGCCTTGCTGGCAATCATTGTACTTGGTATCGCGATTGAAATCGCGACCCCCAATACATTGTTTTTCCGCCCTTCAAACCTGATGACCATCATGAACAACTCGGCCGCGATTGGTATTGTCGCCGCAGGCATGACTTTAGTCATTCTGACGGCTGGCATTGATCTAAGCGTTGGATCGGTAATGGGTATGACGGCGGCGCTTACGGGATATGTCGCCAGCTTTTGGGGCTTTCCGCCTTACCTGGCAATCATGACTGGCCTGGCAATTGGCATGGCTGTGGGGGCGTTTAACGGCACACTTGTTGCTTATTTTGGGATGCCTGCCTTTATTGTCACCCTTGCAGGTTTATCTATCTGGCGCGGGTCAGGTCATCTAGCCACAAGCGCACAAGCAACGCCAAAGCTGCCAGAAACGTTCGATACATTCGGGCGATACAATCCATTTTCTGCCTTGCGTGATGCTTATAAAGAGGGTGAACTGACGGGCTTTTCACAAACCCTGGGTGCATTTATTGATGACAACTGGCTGAACTTTTTCCGCACGTTTCAGATGTCGATGCTTATTTTCATTGGATTTTTCATCATCATTGCGATCCTGATCGCAAACACCCGCTATGGTCGCTATGTCTATGCCATTGGCTCGAACGAACCTGGTGCACGGCAAGCCGGTATCAACACCAAACTCTATACGCTTATTACCTATATGATCTGCTCCTTCTGCGCAGCGTTGGGGGCGTTATTGTTCCTGGGCCGTGCACCTTACGCCAAGTCTGATTATGGCCAGATGTGGGAACTTGATGCGATTGCAGCTGTCGTTATTGGCGGGACTTCACTGTTCGGCGGCCGTGGTTCGCTGTGGGGCACGTTTATGGGAGTGATCCTTTTGAAGCTGATCAATAACGGTCTTACTCTAGCCCAACTAAATACATTTTGGCAGATGGTTGTGACTGGTGGGATCATCCTTGTTGCAGTCGGTATCGACATTGTTCGCCAATCCAAAGACCCACGAGCAGTGCGCAAACTGTTGGCGGGTGTCGGCGCGTTCATGGCGTTCTTGTCACTCATGACACCCGCTTCCATATGGTTAAGTGCAAAAATTGGGATAATCGAACACAATGCATCCGTCGCGTTGCGTGAAATAGGAACCTCTTTGGCACCGGGTCAGAACTCGCGCCTGTTATCGCCTGCCGATGTTGACGCTTATCAGGCCGCGGCATCCAGCACAGCGTTTGGGTCTCTTTTGCTGGCCATCCTAACAATTGTCACTGGTGTGATGATTTTCCGAACCACAAAGACTGCAACGCTGATTTTAGCGGCGGGTTTTGTCTTGATGATTGTTCCGGTTGTCATTATGGGTTACCAAATAACAGCACCGTTCCTAATTCTGGGCGCGGTCGCGATTGCAGCTTCAGCATTTGTGGGAAAGATCTTTGACCGTGCCAGAACACTCCAACCAACAGGATAAAAATCCACCGCTATTTGCCATTGGGGGTGAAAATTTGATTGATCATGTAACAAATGACGGTCAGGTTACAGCCAGGGTTGGTGGATCACCTTTTAACGTGGCTATGGGACTTGGACGGCAAGGGGCCAATGTCCGCTACATCTCGCCCATATCCAACGACCCTTGGGGTGGAAAACTTGCGGCGGGTTTGGAAGATGCGGGCGTAAATCTTACTGGGACGCGGGTGAACTTGCCGACAACAATGGCACGTGTCGAAATAACAGACGGAATTCCGAGTTATCGCTTTGAGAGGGAAGGCACAGCTGAACGCGATATCACCTTTGAAGGTCTGGTTGATCAACTGACCGAAGCATCTGCGCTTCACACTGGATCACTTACCTTAACGAAGGGTGATGACGCAGGCATCTGGGAACGGGTTCTTTCCTATGCTTTTGACGCCGGACTGTTCGTATCCCTTGATCCAAACGTTCGGATGTCTGTGATCGAAGATATTCAGAACTACCGCGAGCGCATCTTTCGCATCGTCGAAAAAGTGTCTATGATCAAATTAAGCGATGAGGATTTAGCCGACCTGTACCCGGATCAAAGTCTTGATGATGCGCTTTGCCAACTGTCGCAACATTCCTCTGCAGCACTGATTGTCCTCACAATGGGCCCGTTAGGCGCGCTTGCGATTACGAAGCACCATCGCGTTCAAGTCGATGCAGCACCCGTTGAAAACCTGATGGATGCGATAGGTGCAGGCGATACCTTTGCGGCAACACTGTTGATGTCACTTTCAGAAATGGATTGTCTATCCTCTGAAGGTATAAATGCGGCAACCGAAGATGAGGTTAGGTCGCTGCTGACGCAGGCTAGCGTGGCCGCTGCAATCAACTGTGGGCGAGAAGGCTGTGATCCGCCAACACGTGCGGAACTAATGCAAACGGTTCTATAACCATGCCCCTCGATCTTTACCTTGATACTGCCGATGTTGCTGAATGGGATTCACTTATGCCCATCGGCATGTTCA
>DLQI01000025.1:0-22962 GCA_002478745.1 Rhodobacteraceae bacterium UBA7436
TGAAGGCGTTGAACGTGTATTCCCGTTGCACTCCACCAACATCGACGAAATCGTAGTTGTTCGTCGCGGTCGCGTTCGTCGCGCCAAATTGTATTACCTTCGTGATCGTCGCGGTAAATCTGCGCGTATCGTTGAGAATACGAACTACAAGCCACTTAAAGCGTAAGGACTGGGTAGATGAAAACAGATACACATCCCGATTACCACATGATCAACGTCAAAATGACCGACGGTACGATCTTTCAAATGAAATCCACTTGGGGCGCAGAAGGCGACCAATTGGCTTTGGACATCGATCCAACAGTACACCCTGCGTGGACTGGTGGCGGCGGTCGTTTGCTTGATACTGGCGGACGCGTTTCCAAGTTCAAAAACAAATATGCTGGTCTTGGCTTCTAAGCTTTTACCACTTTGTTGGATTGAGGGCGTTACCTGCGAGGGTAGCGCCCTTTTTCTTTGTCAGCGCCAATTTCGGTTTGTTCAGATGCAGCCCAACGGCAACGTCATAAATCGGCTTTCTATCAAAGCTCTACGTGCCACTTCCCAATCCATGATCAGCGCCATATACTCTTTCAAAATAGACCCACTAACGATTATCTCGTGGGCGAAGGGGACTAAAAATGGCGCATATTATTGTTGTGGGCAACGAAAAAGGCGGCGCGGGTAAATCCACTGTGTCTATGCATGTTGCGACTGCCCTCTCGCGTATGGGCCATAAAGTCAGCGCGCTTGACCTTGATCTGCGCCAACGCACCTTTGGTCGCTACATTGAGAACCGCGCCGAGTTCCTGCAGGCCTCCGGTCTAAGCCTACCCAGCCCGCAAGTGCACGAGTTGCCAGAGATTGACCCAAAAGCGCTAAAGCCTGGTGAGAACATTTATGACCACCGCCTGTCTGCCGCGGTTGCGTCCCTTGAAGCTGACAACGATTTCATCTTGATCGATTGCCCAGGCTCCCACACCCGCCTTAGCCAAGTTGCACACTCGTTGGCCGACACCTTGGTCACGCCACTGAACGACAGCTTTGTAGATTTTGATCTGCTTGCGCGCATCGATGCAACAGGGGACAAGATCAAAGGCCCATCCGTTTATTCAGAGATGGTGTGGAACGCTCGCCAACTGCGGGCCCAAGCAGGTCTAAGGCCAATTGACTGGATCGTTGTGCGTAACCGCATGGGCGCGCAGCGCATGACCAACAAAGAAAAGATGGAACGCGCGATTGAGATGTTGGCCAAACGGATCGGCTTTCGCGTTGGCACGGGCTTTAACGAGCGCGTCATTTTCCGCGAGCTGTTCCCACGCGGACTGACATTGCTGGACCTCAAAGACATTGGCGTTAAGCAACTCAACATCTCAAACGTAGCTGCCCGCCAAGAGCTGCGTGATCTGATGAAGTCCCTGAACCTGCCGGGCGTCAACGTCGATTTTTGATTCTGACCTTTTGGGTCATCTGGAAGATACAGAAGGCAAATTCTTAGCTGTCGAAAAACGGAACCGTATATTAAGGATTGCCAAATAGGCGGTCTGAAAGCTTCATGCTGTCTTGCGCAGTTGGTTCAGCGACGAAACAAGCGGTCCCTCACCCACAAACCTTCCAAAATCAATCTATAATCTCACATTCTGTTCTCAACATCACGCTCTTTGAATCTGGTGATGGGGTTGACCTAGAGCGTTTGCTTGTCGACACTCCTAACATCCTCAGCACGGGGACCAAAACAAAGCAGGAAAACCTGCAAAGATCAGTGCAACAAACGATTGCACGATTAAGCCACATATCTTTTCGTGGCGACAACAGAGAGGAAGACTATGACCTTTTTAACAAGCACCGGTAAGCCGCTGCCACAACACGTCGTGGATTCAGCGAAAGCCGCTGGTGACTCAGAAGTGAGCCGCCGCGAATTTTTAGCTATCGCAAGTGCCTTTGGCGCGACTGCTGCAACTGCCTATGGCATGTTGGGCATGGCGTCCCCTGCAATGGCTGCTGGCCACAAAATGGGCGGCACGCTGCGTTACCAAACAGAAGTACGCGGACTAAAAGATCCACGCACATATGACTGGTCCCAAATCGCCAACTTCTCACGTGGTTGGCTTGAGTATCTTGTTCACTACGAGAACGATGGTACCTTTGAGGGCCGCCTACTAGAGAGCTGGGAAATCTCAGCCGACGCTAAAACCTATACATTGAACGTCCGCAAAGGCGTGAAATGGAATGACGGTTCTGACTTTACCGCTGAAGACGTTGCACGCAACATCACCGGCTGGTGTGACAAGAGCCTTGAAGGCAACTCAATGGCTGGTCGTTTCGCGACACTGATTGATGCGGACACTGAGCAAGCCCTTGAAGGCGCGATCGAAGTTGTTGACTCACACACGGTACGTTTGAACCTACCAGCGGCTGACATTTCGTTGATCCCAGGCATGGCCGACTATCCAGCGGCAATTGTTCCAGCGTCCTACACAGCTGAAACCGCGCTTAGCAACCCAGTTGGTACTGGCCCATATCTTCCAGAGTCTTTGGAAGTTGGCGTTAAAGCTGTCTTGGTTCGCAATGAAGATCACGCATGGTGGAACGCTGGCAACGGCGCATACATGGATCGTATCGAATACATCGATTACGGCACTGATCCATCAGCATGGGTTGCGGCTGCAGAAGCTGACGAAATCGACATGACCTATGAGATGAACGGCGAATTTGTTGACATCTTTGATACGCTCGATGGTTGGAACACCAACGACGTTGTGACAGGTGCAACTGTTGTTGTGCGTCCAAACCAATTGGCCGAAGTTGATGGCAAGAAACCGTATGCGGACAAACGCGTTCGTCAGGCGATTGCCATGGCTGTCGACAACGAAATCTTGCTTGAGCTTGGTATTGCTGGTCGCGGCGTAACTGCCGAAAACCACCACGTTGGCCCTGTGCACCCTGAGTACGCAGAACTGCCACCACGCAAGTATGATCCAGTTGCGGCCAAGGCCCTGATGGATGAAGCAGGCATGGGCGACTATGAGCACGAGTTGATTTCGATCGATGACGCGTACCGCAAGGACACAACCGATGCTGTAGCTGCGCAGTTGCGTGATGCTGGCATCAAAGTGAAACGGACCATTCTACCAGGCTCTACGTTCTGGAATGACTGGGCGAAATATCCGTTCTCTTGCACCAACTGGAACCACCGTCCTTTGGGCGTTCAGGTTTGGGCTTTGGCTTATCGTTCTGATGAGGCATGGAACGAATTTGGTTGGTCCAACGCTGAGTTCGACGGCATCCTTGCCGAAGCGCTTGCAACACCTGATCTAGAAGCACGTCGCGCATTGATGGCCAAAGGCCAAGCGATTGTTCAAGGTGAAGGCGTAACGATCCAGCCGTACTGGCGTTCCCTATACAACAACACCCGCGAAGGTATTGTTGGTGGTGACATGCACATCTCGTTCGAGTTCCGCCCAGAGCGCGTTGCTTGGACCTAAGATAGGGTAACGAGATTATAAGGGGGCTGCGTTTTCGCGGCCCCCTTTTTTGTGGCTAAAGGATTGCTATTTTGGCGGAAGGGAAATGCAGGCGTTCAATTGTTATGGCGATCATGGCCCCGCGATCTGCGCCGTTTGAAACAGCATATTCAATCGATTGTGCCAATGCCGCGTTGAGATGTTTCACCAAAGTATCATCACTCGCCGCTGTGCGAATTTGTTTGGCAAAGTACGCTTCTTCAAGGACCAGATCTTCGATCAAAGGGTCAATGACTGCACCACCACCACTGGGATAGCGGTAATGCCCTACGCCACCTATTTTGCCGATCCGCCCCTCGGCCACCATGCGTCTTAGTATAGGTGATCCAGCGCCCGCGCGTCGCTCCAAGACAATATGTAGTCCAAGGTGGTCCATCACTTCACAGGGGCCCGTGGCATAGCCCCACGCGCACAGTGCCTCGTCTAATTCCCATGGGTTTGTGTGGCACATCAACAGGTGATCACAGGCCAGCCAAAACGCATCTTGAAGCGCATCACCCAAATCATCTGTCACCACGTTATGGGCCCGGCTTATCGATGAACCGATGCTTGGCAATCACCGCCAGAACATCGTTGATCGAAGACTGTTCTGGACGATTAGAGGTGTTCACCTGCGCCAGCGCTTGCTCGTACAATGGCGTACGTGTCTGCAAAAGTGACTTCAACTGATCCATCGCCGCTGGATTGCCTTCCATCGGGCGCAAGTCACCTTGTTCGCGTACCCGCTGCATGTGTTCAGCGGGGGTCGCGCTGATCCAGATTGTATGGAAATGGGCGCGCAAATTTGCATAGGTTTCGGGGTCATTCACAAGCCCACCACCAACAGCCATGATGATGCGTGAATGATCTTTGATCACCGAATTCAGCGCCTCGTTTTCCATCGCACGAAATCCGTCTTGGCCGTACAGACCATGGATTTCAGACATCGGCATACCGACCTGTTCCTCGATCACATTGTTTAGCTCTACATAGGGCAATCGCAGCGCCTTGGCCGTGCCTTTGCCCAATGTCGACTTTCCTGCACCGCGCAAACCAATCAGACATACGCGTTGTGCACGCTGCGCCGTTTGAATTTGTGGTGCCAGCAGGTTGCGGATTTTTCCCTGCACCTCACTGTGTGCCCCTTGATATAATTGTGCGACGCGTTGGGTGTCTTCTGAAAACGGGGTGCCAGAGACAAGGAAATCTTCAATCCGAAGCTCAAGCGCACTTGCCACCCGTTCCAACAATAGGACTGAGATATTGCCCTCACCCGCTTCTAATTGGGCAAGGTAGCGTGGTGATACGCCTGACAGCTCAGACAACTCACGGCGCGGCATTCCTGCCTTGCTGCGGGCCGCGCGTACACGTTCCGCCAACCGCATGATCAATTCGGATGGTTCGTGGATTGGTGTAACCTTCATGGTGCCACCGTAAAACAGAGAGGCAATTTAACCAAATTCATTTAGTATGTTTCCAAGTGATAGCGGCCATCTTCACGCATTGTGTCGCGCACCTCGGTCCATTCAAGTCCTGCAGAACGGGCAATGTCGGACAGGGCTTCTTCGACCCCGACTTCCATCGCTTTTAAACCACAAACGTAGATATAGCCATTTGGGTCTTTCAACAGAGCCGCAACGCTATCGGCATCCTCGCGTAATTTGTCTTGGACGTATTGTTTGGGCGTATCGTTCTGACGGCTAAAAGCGAATGCCTTTTTCAAAAACGCATCGGGAACTTTTTTGAGTGGACCAAAGTATGGCAGGTCACGCGGGGACCGTGCGCCAAACACCAATGACAGCGCATCGTTGACTGATGGCATCTCGCGTTGGCGGTGCATCGTCATGCCACGAAACGGGGCAGATCCCGTACCTGTGCAAATCATCAAGATGTGCGCAGCTGGATCAGAGGGCAGCAGGAATGTTGCGCCAAATGGACCTGTCAGTTGAACACTGTCACCCTTGCTCAAATCACAGATAAAGTTAGAGCAGACGCCCCCTTCATCCCGCTTGACCGTAAGGGAGAGGTTGTTGAAACCCGCGCGTTCGCCGTCACGTGGACTGGACACCGAATAAAGACGTGGCAGATGGGGATTGCCATCACCATCTACGCCCGGTGGGATGATACCCACGCTTTGCCCTTCCAACACAGGAAACGGGAGGCTGCCCAGATCAAGAATGATGTGACGTACATCGCTGTCGCTGTCGCCGTCCGTCAGGCGATAATTGCCCTGAACCGATGCTGTTGCAGGCTTGCCCAAGTTGTACATGTTGATGGTGGGTTTAGCCGCTGTTGCTGGGGCTTTGGCTTTGCCGCCTGCAGCTGCATGGGCCTGGGCGAACAGTTGGGTGATCACGTCGTCTTGGTCGTTGTCCCCATCAGTGGCTGCTACAATGTCTTGTTGGTCTGGCAGTTCTTCCCAACCAAATTGTTCTTCGACGGTATAGGCCGTATTCACCACCCGCCATTCATCAATCGAACCCGTTGGGCAGACCGAAATACAGTCCATGCACATGTTGCAGATGTCTGCGTTGACCACCACGTTGTCATCGTTGTGTACGATTGCCTCAATCGGGCAGGTCATTTCACAGGTGTAACACCTGATACAAATCTCTGGGTCGATGAGGTGCTGTTTAAACGGCTGGTTCATATGCAATCCTTTGGCGGGGCACTGGGCAGCGCTTTGGTACTTGATTTGGATGGTGAAGCGTTACGCCATGTGCAATTTGACGTACTCAAAATCACCCGGCTTGTTGTCGATCCCGACCTTTGGTGGCGCGATCCACGTGGCGTATTTGCCCGGCTCATAGCACGGCTTCATCAAGGACTGGATGAAGGCACCGTCTTCTTTTGTCGGTAGCCATTCGTCCTGACGTTTAGCCCATTCTTCAGCCGAAACAATTGCGCCATCTGGGTCGACTGCAACGGATGAGAACACACCGATCTGGCGATGGAACCCTTCGTGAGGCATTTTAAATTCAAACTGAACGCCCGATTTCGCGATCAATTTGTTCCAACGCCCAACACCACCCGATGCATCACGCACGTAGTCATCGCGCAAACGCATGTTGATTGCGGTCAGGGCTGGCACGTCCTCAGTTAAAATTTTACCGTCTTTGATAGAGGTCACCGGATAGGTGTCATTTTGCAGCTTGTGATCATCATCAATGCGCTGCTCCATGTAGCGCCCTTTGATACCGTAGTTGAAAGCGTTGGCCGCATTCGTCGACACCTCTTGACCAAACAGATCAAGGGAAAGGGTATAGTGCAGGTTCAATTTCTTCTGGATCGTTGGCAGGTCGATAACGCCAAGATCACGGATTTTAGCGATGTCATATGGATCAGTGATCCCCGCCTTGTTCATCGCATCCAAGGTTGCTTGGATCGTGCGACCAACACCCGTTTCGCCAACGAACATGTGGTGGGCTTCTTCGGTCAGCATAAAGCGCACGGTGCGTGATAGTGGATCGAAGCCGGACTGTGCCAATGATTCCAGCTGCATTTTCCCGTCACGATCGGTGAAGTATGTGAACATGAAGAAGGACAACCAATCTGGCGTTTCCTCGTTAAACGCGCCCAGCATACGCGGGGAGTCATCAGACCCTGATGAACGCACCAACATGTCATCCGCTTCTTCACGGCCATCTTTGCCGAAATACTTTTGCAGCAGATACACCATCGCCCAAAGGTGACGGCCTTCTTCCACGTTCACCTGAAACAGGTTGCGCATGTCATAAAGGGACGGCGCAGTCAGACCAAGGAAACGTTGTTGTTCAACTGACCCCGGTTCTGTGTCGCCTTGGATCACAATCAAACGTTTTAGCATGTTGCGGTATTCGCCTGGCACTTCCTGCCACGCAGGTTCGCCCAAGTGTTCCCCCATCGGAATGGTACGCCCCTCAACCGCAGGGGCCAGCAAGATACCCCAACGATAGTCTGGCATTTTGACGTAATCGAATTTGGCCCAGCCCTTGGGATCAACTGAAACGGCAGTGCGCAAATAGACCATGCTGTCTTGGAAATTTTGCGGGATCAGATCGTTCCACCAGTTGATGTAACCGGGGTGCCATTTCTCAAGCGCCTTAAGCACTTTCTTGTCACTGCTTAGGCCCACGTTGTTAGGGATTTGGCTGTCGTAGCTTACGTTGATCAAGTCCATCTTCATCTCCTAAAAGGCCATTTGGTTGCCCATGGCCAAAACATTTCACTGCACGGGGGCGTTGCCCCACGCGATCAAAAATTAAACACGCTCCATATTGTATTTGCCGCGCACACCCGTGCCGTAGCGCTGCAATGCACCTTCTTCGCCAACCGCGTTCGGGCGCTGAAAGATCCAGTTTTGCCATGCAGTCAGACGCCCAAAGATGCGTGTTTCCATTGTCTCAGGCCCCGCAAAACGCAGGTTGGCTTCCATGCCCGTCATCGCATCGGGGCTAAAGCTGGCGCGCTCTTCCATGAATAGGCGCACTTCGTCTTCCCAATCGATGTCATCATAAGCGTAAGTGACAAGGCCCAGCTCTTCAGCATCTTCGGCCTCAAGGGTCTCACCAATCCGCGTTTGCGCAGTGTCGACATCCTCAGGCGTGCCAAGGAAACGGGTTTGCAAACGGGTCAGATCATTGCCCATTGGATAGGTGCCAAAGTTACCCACACTTAACGTCAAACTTGCCATCGGGCGATTGTCGCCATCAAATTCCTCGAGCATCATATAACTGCGATCGACAGACCACAGCAGTTCAGCCAATGGACCGGCAAAACAGCTGCCATGCTCAACGGTGGCGACCAAGCTGCGCGACGTCATGTCGACGCGTTTCAAAACGCGCTTCCAATATTTCAGCACCTCATTGGACAACCAATGATCTGGATTGTTCAACATCAAGGCCTCATGCGCGATCACCAATTCAGGGTCTCCTTGGGTTTGAAACTCCATCAAACCCAATTCCATCTCGTTCAAACGAAGGTGCAAGATCGCGTCATCCAATTCACGCGCACAGCGCAGCATCCATGACTGATCGCCCATCGCCTCAAATGCAGCCATATCGGCAGGGGCCGCATCTGTTGGCCCTTTGATCAAGATTGTGGAACGGCGGCCCGCGCGATCCAGCGTCACTTCGACCGTGGAATAGATCACGGCGTCTTCTGAAATTTCCCGGGTCAATGGCGTTAGGTTGATCCCTTTGGCCACATCAGCTTTAGCTGAATTTGCTGCCATCTCTTGTGCACGTGCAACAACCGCTTCGTCGAATTTGGAATTTGGAATAACCTCGTCCACCAAACGCCAGGTGAGCGCGCGTTTGCCTTTAACGCCCTCCTCAACAGAGCAGAACACATCAGCCAAATCACGGCGCACTTTGCGTTTGTCCGTTACACGCGTCAGGCCACCTGTTCCTGGAAGAACCGCCAACAATGGCACCTCGGGCAAAGAAACCGATGACGCGCTGTCGTCTGTCAGCATAATGTGATTGCACGCCAACGCCAGTTCGTAACCGCCACCCGCACAGGCCCCTTTGACTGCACAGATATAGTTCTGCGCACTGTCGGCCAATGCCGCCTCATAGGTGTTGCGTGTCTCGTTGGTGAATTTACAAAAATTCACTTTGTGGCTGTGTGCCGCGCCGCCCAGCATCCGAATATTCGCGCCAGCGCAGAACACCTTGTCCTTGGCTGATTGCATCACTACCACTTTTACTTTCGGGTGTTCAAAGCGCATCCGCTGCACCACGTCCGCCAATTCGATGTCGACGCCAAGGTCATATGAATTCAGTTTCAGCTGATAGCCATCGAACAGACCACCATCTTCATCAACGTCCATAAACAGATTTGCGACCGCGCCGTCATATTCGACCTTCCAGTGTTTGTATTGGGAGGGGTCAGTTTGAAAATTGATAATCTTAGTCATGTCATTCTCCTTCAACGGCGCGCGGCGATGGCCCGTCAATTTGGAATGATAGTACGCAAAAGTATTCAGATCGGGAGAGTGATATGCATAATGATGCGTAAATTGATACAAAAATGCAATTTAATGCCTATTCGAGCTGAATACGCAGCTCATTGGTCCAGCGCGTTACGTCCTCAACAGGAATTCCCAGAATCGAACCGCTGTGAGATCGCAGCAATTCATCAACGATATCGCACAACCGAAAGGTTGCTTTGGGACGGTTCATTTTGACCTTAAGGCGTGCATTGGCCAATTGAATGATCGCTTGGGTCATGTCGCGCTCAGCTGATGGGTCAGGTAGCGACAACCACACCGCTTCCAGAACCTCATGGCATTCCCAGAAATAACCTGCCTGCAGATAGGCCAATCCAATCTGCCATGCCTGTGTGTCTTGAACCGCGACATCAGGCATGACGCTGGATTTGATGCGATCAAACCAATCCTCGGGATGGCGCGCATTTTGTCCCGGCACATAGGCGTGGCTGGGGCGAAGGGCGTCAGGCAAACTCAAGCAAAACCTCTGCCTTTTCCAAACGGACCAGCGTTGCGCAGAATTCAGCGATCGCCGCTGTTGTTTGGTCCGGTTGCTCAAGATGGGGCGCGTGGCCACACCCCTCAAGGATCAGCGTCTCGAGAGGTGAATAAATGCGTTCATCAATCTCTGAAATTTGGGCGATAGTGCCATAAGGATCTTCAGACCCTTGAATGGCCAACACAGGAATGCGCCAATGATCGATGGTATCTGCGACCGTCCATTTGGCGAAATCAGGATGGGTCCAGCTGTCGTACCAACCGTGGAATGCGACGTCAGGATCGTCATGATATTTTGACAGTTTGGAATTTAGATCACCGTTTTGATACTGTGCCAAGGTCTCTTTGATGGTCGCAATCCCTGACACTTCGGCGAAGAAATGTGGGGCCATCAGGACCAAACCACGCACGCGTTGATCCGAAACACTGCCCGCATAGATCGCCGCAATCGTTGCGCCATCACTGTGCCCAAGCAGGATGGCCTGCGTGACGCTCAGTTCTGTCATCACGCCCCCAAGGACATCTGTTGCCTCATCCGTCATGTAATCCAGCGAACGGGGCAACTTAACCGTTGAAGACCGCCCATAGCCCGCACGTGAATATGCCACGACGCCAAGGCCTGTTTGTTCGGCAAGCTGCTGTGGGAAGTCCCGCCACAGTTCCGTGGAGCCCAATCCTTCGTGCAGTAAAACGAGTGTTGGCGCATCCTTGGGCGCGGGGCCAAAACAAGCGTATTCAAGCGTCGCATCCCCGACGTTCAGTGTTTGCGCTGGTGTGTTATTCCATGCTGCGATCATGCGTCTGGCCCTCTTAATTTGAAACGTTGAATTTTACCGGTTGCCGTCTTTGGCAACTCATCGACGCACTCGATCCAGCGAGGGTATTTCCATTTACCGATCTTATCTTTGACGTGTTCTTTTAACATCTCGGCCAACCCATCGTCATTCACACCCTCATTCAGGACAACAAAAGCCTTGGGCTTTTCCAACCCTTCGGAATCACGGGCCGCCACCACCGCGGCCTCTAGAATAGCGGGGTGTGCGATCAAGGCGGACTCAACCTCAAACGGAGAAACCCAAATGCCAGACACTTTGAACATATCGTCAGTGCGACCACAGTAGACATACCGTCCATCTGGGCGCTGTTCATATTTGTCACCCGTATGCGTCCATATGCCTGCAAATGTATCGCGTGTCTTTTTCCGTTGGTTCCAATACCCGCTAGCCGCAGAGGCGCCATTCACAACCAATTCGCCCACTTCGCCGCGTGGCACATCATTGCCCGCATCATCCACAAGTCGCATTTCATAGCCCGGTACAGCCGTGCCGGAGGTGCCATAAACAACATCATCGTCCGCGTTGCTTAAAAAGATGTGCAGCATCTCGGTTGAGCCCACACCGTCTAAAATATCCACGCCAATCATCTTGGCCCAGCGCTGCCCAACATCTTCGGGCAATGCCTCCCCCGCGGAAATGCAGCGGTGCAATGGGGCTTTGGCCGCGCCGTTGGCATCCATGTAAGCCAGCATCGCCGCATATAGCGTAGGCACCCCGCAAAAGACGGTTGGGGATTGTGTGTTCAGGATATCCACCACAACATCGGGGGTTGGCCGCCCAGCGAACAGAACCGCCGTAGCACCGACCGACATTGGGAAACTCATCTCATTGCCCAAACCATAGGCGAAGAAAAACTTGGCTGCTGAATAGACGACATCGTCCTCTTTGATCTTCAAGACATGCGCACCGTAGGTATCTGCCGTTGCCTGCATACTGGAATGAATGTGGTGCACACCTTTGGGCAAGCCTGTTGAACCGGATGAGTACAGCCAAAACGCGGTTTCGTCGTCGCTGGCCTCAACCGCCGCACATGGTTTCGCACCTGTTATGAAGGCTTCAAGCGAAGTTGTTCCTGCGGGCGCACCACCGACCACTACGATCTGGCGCAAGTAGGGGTTGTCGACCAAGACAGGCTTCACCGTCGCGTATAATGCGTCCGAAATGAACAGGATCGATGCACGGCTGTCACGCAAAATCGCGTCATAAACAGGAGCGGCCAAAAGGGTGTTAAGCGGGACAGGAACAACGCCTGCTTTGATAGCGCCCCAAAAGATCTGAGGGAATTCGATACAGTCTAAAACCAACATCGCAGCGCGTTCTTCGCGCGCGATCCCCGCTTGACCAAATGCACCAGAAATCTTGTCAGAGGTGGCCGCCAACATGCCATAGCTTAGCGCGCGTCCATTTGGATATTCGCGAAAGGCAACCTTGTCCCCGCGTCCTTCGTGTACGTGGCGATCTACAAAGTAGAGTGCTGCGTTGGCCATTATCCCCTCCCAAGGCAATGTATTGACTGTACCCTGCACCATGCGCGCAATAGCGCAACTTTGACCCATAGGTTGTGCAGTTTACTGCATCAACTTGTCGCACCTTTAGGGGATCAGGAACAGTGTGATTGCAGGGAAAGCGACCAAAATCGCAACCCGTACAATGTCTGATCCAACAAAGAACATGACCGCCTTGTAGGTCTCTGTAATCTTGGTTTCGCGGTCCATAGCATTGATGATGAACAGGTTCATTCCAACGGGCGGCGTGATCAATCCCACCTCGACCACAATCAGAACCAAGATACCAAACCAGATCGCAACGTGTTCTGGGCTAAGGCCGAAATCCATTGCAGAGATGACCGGAAAGAAGATCGGAACCGTCAGCAGGATCATGGACAAGCTGTCCATCACACATCCAAAGACCAAGTAGAATGTCAGGATGATGATCAATACAAACCAAGGGCTAAACCCTTGGGCCAACACGTAGTCGGCCATGATTTGCGGCACGCCGGACAGCGCAAGAAAGCCATTATAAAAACTAGCGCCCAACACGATGAAAAAGATCATCGCGGTGGTTTTACCCGTTTCTAACAACGCGACTTTGAAGGCAGGCCATTTCAGGTTTCCAGACAGCATGGCAACAATACCCGTGCCCGCCGCGCCAATTGCAGCCCCCTCAGTAGGTGTAAACCAACCTGCGTAAATACCACCGACAACCAAGCCAAAGATCATGAGAACCGGCCACGTGTTTCCTAGCGCCTTCCAGCGTTCTGCCATCGGCACAGCAGGACGTGTGCCCGCAGAATTCGGATAAAGCCGGACATAAAGTGAGATGGTGAGAACGTAACCGATAGCGGCAAGGATGCCCGGAATGAACGCCGCCAAAAACAGTTTGGCGATGTTTTGCTCAGTGATGATCGCATAAAGAACAAGGATCACTGAGGGCGGGATGAGAATGCCAAGCGTCCCACCAGCCGCCAATGTGGCCGTGGAAAACCCACCAGAATAGCCATAGCGGCGCAATTCTGGCAGCGCGACTTTGCCCATGGTGGCAGCCGTAGCCAAAGACGATCCACAGATCGCACCAAAGCCGGCACATGCACCCACAGCCGCCATCGCAACGCCGCCGCGGCGATGCCCAAGGAAGCTTTCAGCGGCTTTAAACAATGCCGTGGACATGCCCGACAAGGTTGCGAATTGCCCCATCAAAAGAAACAGCGGAATGATGGTCAGCGAATAGCTGGAGAAGGTCGTATAGGTTTCAGACTTTAGCTTGGCCAACAACGGAACGGGATTGCCGTTCATCGCAAAGTACCATCCGCCAAAACCACACAACAACATCGCCAATCCGATAGGTGCGCGCAGAAAGATAAAGAACAACAGAACCGCAAAAGACCAAAAGCCCAGTTCAAGTCGCGACATGTCTGCAAATGGCAGAAGATCAAGGAAGGCGGTCATACTGTGACCCTTTATTTTTCAGGAAGGATTGCGCGGCCTGTTGCCGCCTCGCCCACACGCATGATTGCGCAATAGGCTGCGATAATACAGGCAACGGAAGCAGCAGTGAAACTGGCCGCATAGGACCACCACAGTGGCATCTGTAGAAACAGTGTTGTTTCCCCGTTTCCAATGTAGCGCTGCATGCCCTCATACAATCGCCATGTGATGAAGATGATTGTTACGCTCAAAGCAACCTCCCAAAAGGCACGCAAAATGCGCAGCGCCTTTGGCGGCATGCCGGATGTGAACACATCAACAGTCGCGTGTTCGTTATAAAGCTGACAGATCGGAAAGAACGAGAAAATGGCGAAGGCCACCCCTGCCTCAAGCAGTTCATAGTTGCCGTTGATTTCACCAACACCCAAATCGATGATCCACTGCGAGAGGGACCCAAAACTCGACACCGCAAAGTCTGAATGAAACATTTTGCTGAGCGTGCGACCGATGATGGACAACGTGGTCATTGCGACCAAAACCATCAGGACGAACCCACCAAGAATGGCTGTCACACGGGCCAGCCATATAATGAAACGGTGCATACCATTCCTGCCTTTTAATATTAGTACCAAAAACTGCGGCGCATCAAATGTGCGCCGCAGTCAAATTCAAAACCCGATTAGTTCGAGTGTTTTGCGATCAAAGCACGTGCCTCGTCGATCAAAGCCTGACCATCGATACCCTTGCTTTCCATGTCAGCAACCCAACCCGCATAGATTGGTTCTGCTGCTGCTTTCCAAGCGTCAATATCGGCACCGGAAACAGTGACAATGTTGTTGCCACGATCCACCGCCAATTGACGGGCCGGGCCATCAGCTGCTTCTTGGGTTGCACCCGCGAATACAGAGAATTCCATACCTGAATTGTCATCAATTATCTTTTGCAAATCTGCAGGCAAGCTTTCAAAGCGTGGCTTGTTCATCGCCAGAACGAATGTCAGCGTATAAAGGGACACGCCATCAAATTCTGTGTGGTTTGAAACCAGTTCAGGAACCTTCAGCGCAGCTGTAACTTCCCACGGAATTGTAGTTCCGTCGATTACACCTTTTGAAAGGGCTTCAGGAACTGCAGGAACTGGCATGCCAACTGGCGTTGCACTTAGCTCTTCAAGGAAGCTGTTGACCAAACGGGAACCGCCACGAATTTTCAGGCCTTCCATGTCGCTAGGTGATTTAACTTCTTTGTTCGTGTGCAACATGCCCGGTCCGTGAACCCATGTGCCCAGAATTTTGAGATCTTTAAATTCACCGTCTTTCATGTGTGTTTCAAACATATCCCAAAGCGCGTGGCTTGCAGGGCCTGCACCGGATTCTGTCATCATAAATGGCAGCTCAAAAACTTCAGTCGTTGGGTAACGGCCGGGTGTGTAACCCACAACGGTCCAGACAATGTCTGCCACGCCATCAATCGCTTGGTCCATCAACTCTGGAGGACGGCCGCCCAATTGCATACCAGGGTAGCGATCAATTTTGATGCGACCACCAGAGTCAGCTTCGACTTTATCGGCCCAAACATCCAAAATTTGTACAGGAACGTTGGCTTGTGCTGGCAGGAATTGGTGAAGTGACAGCGTCACCTCTTGCGCACTTGCAGGTGCACCGATGCCCATTGCCATCGCAGCAGCACCAGCCATGCCTAGAAATGATTTACGTGTCAGTGTCATAATTTATTCTCCCTTATTCGCCGCACTAATTTAGCTGCGCGACTCAATGATAGTGAAATTGTTAGGTCAGATCGTGGGCACTGTCACCTCTTTGTATTTTATCACGATAACTACTCTTTTCGCGGAATACGTTTGACAGTTACAATCAGCGCTTGTTTGGCTGCACCTAACGGAGCAGCAAAATGGGTGGCCAATCTATGAAACATGTACTTATTGCAGGGGCTGGTATTGTTGGCGTTTCATCTGCCATCTGGCTCCAACGCGCTGGATGTCGCGTGACCATAGTAGATCGCACAGGCCCAGCCAGCGGAACCAGTCATGGCAACGCAGGTGTCTTGGCCGCAGGTGCCGTTGTCCCCGTAACGGTGCCCGGATTAATGCGTAAAGCACCTTCAATGCTGTTCACGCCCTCGTCGCCCCTGTTTTTGCGGTGGTCTTATTTGCCTAAACTATTGCCCTTTCTGGCGAAATATATGTCCTATGCGAACGATAAGCACGTGGATCACTATGCCAAATCCATGTCCAGCCTGCTGCACGACTCGGTCGATCAACATCACGCATTGGCAAAGGGAACAGGGGCTGAAGGTTTCGTAACTGAGGAAGATTATTGTTTTGGCTATCAAACACATGCCGCATTTGAAGCGGATGGATACGGTTGGTCAAAGCGCCAAGATCAGAACGTTCCATACGAAGTTGTAAGCGGAACAGAGTATGCAAAGTATGATCCGCTGTACGACGGGCAATTTGAAACTGTCGTTCGGTGTAAATCCCATGGCCGTATTTCGGACCCCGGTGCATACGTAAAAGCGCTGGCTGATCACTTTGTGCAGCAAGGTGGGGAACTGATTATCTCCAACATCACTGATGTTCAGATGGACGGCGATCACATCGCTGCTTTGGTCACTGATGACGGCCCAATGTCGGCCGATACGGTGCTTTTGGCGATGGGTCCGTGGTCAAAAAAGGTTGCACACAAATTAGGCATTAAAGTGCCATTTGAGTCGGAGCGCGGGTATCACATCGAACTCATGAACCCATCTCAGATGCCCCGCGCGCCCATGATGGTGGCGTCTGGAAAATTTGTTATCACCCCAATGCAGGGGCGAATTCGCGCGGCAGGCGTCATCGAATTTGGCGGACTGGATGCACCAGCCAGCCGTGCGCCGTTGGAATTACTGCGCACTCAAGTCGCTAATTTATTACCTGAAGTTGAATATGACGATGTCATTGAATGGATGGGCCACCGCCCAGCGCCTGCAGATTCTTTGCCTTTAATCGGGGCCAACGACACATCTGGAAAAAGCTATAGTGCCTTTGGGCATCAGCACGTTGGCTTGACAAGTGGCCCTAAAACGGGTCGGCTAATCGCAGATCTGATCACTCAGAAAAAGCCGAACATAGATTTGGCACCGTTTGAACCAACTAAATACCATTCAAAAAGCGGCCAATTATAGGCTGTACCAACCAGGGAGATTACCAATGAAAACGATGACAACACTTGCATGCACGGTGGCCATGACGGCTGGTGCAGCATTCGCAGACGGACACGCGCAAAACTGGGACATGCCGATGGCGTATTCCGCGACAAACTTTCACTCAGAGCAAGGTGTGATGTTTGCTGAGCGTGTCAAGGAATACACCAACGGCGCTATCAACATAACTGTGCACCCAGGCGGTTCACTGTTTGGCGGCGGCGACATCAAACGCGCGGTTCAAACCGGTCAGGTTCCAATCGGCGAACGCTTTATGTCGGCGCACGCGAACGAGGCACCTCTTTTAGGCTGGGATAACCTACCGTTCTTGGCAACCACATATGCAGACAACTCCAAACTATGGGAAGCGGCGCGCGACACTGTAAACGCACAACTGGCCGACCTAAATTTGGTCGCACTCTATACGTGCCCATGGCCAGGTCAGGGTTTCTATTTCAATAAAAAAGTAAATTCCTCTGCTGACACCCAAGGCATCAAGTTTCGTTCATACAACTCTGCCACTGCGACCTTTGCCGAAGAATTGGGCATGATCCCAGTACAGGTTGAAGCCGCTGAATTGTCCCAAGCCTTGGCAACTGGTGTTGCTTCTGCCTTCATCTCTTCGGGTTCCACAGGTTATGACCGCAAAGTTTGGGAGCACCTAAGCCACTACTACAAAGTGAACGCATGGTTGCCACGCAACTACGTCATCGTGAATTCACAATCGTGGGACGCCTTGGATGACGCAACACGCGCAGGCATGCAAAAAGCAGCGGACGAAACTGGCGCTGCTTGTGCTGCTAAGTCAGAAGAATTGGCAGATTTCTACTTCGCTGAGCTTGCGAAAAACGGCATGACTGTTGAAGATGCTGGCCCTGATTTCTTGACCGAGCTGAAAGCAATCGGTGAGAAAATGACCGCTGAGTGGCTGGAAACAGCTGGCGCAGACGGACAAGCAATCATCGACGCTTACAACAACTGATCTTTACGCTGATCTAACCAGCCCCTGCGTTCGCATAGGGGCTGGTTTTTCTTATTTAGGGGCTGAGAAATATGCGCGATTGGTCACCCGTTTTGGGAATGCCGCTGTGGGTTTGGCTATTTGTTATGCCCACGCTGTTTGGGGTTTTCTGTCTGTTTTATGGCAACCGGATTGAGGGGTTCTTGCGTCCTATCTGGCGTTTTCTTGATAAGGTCTATGTGGCTGGTGGTGTTCTGGCTGCGTGCTTTATGGTGACAATTCTGGGCTTGATCGTTGCAGGTATGATCGCACGGTGGATCAGCGTCCCGCTACCAGGTACAACCGAATTTGCAGGCTACGCGATGGCTGCCACGTCTTTCTTTGCGATGGCCCACGCCTTGACCCGCGGCGCACATATCCGCGTTTCGATTATTTTGAACATGAACCGCTTTCTAAATCGCTGGCTGGATGCCTTTGCCGTTCTTGGCGCGGCAATCATTGCGACCTATTTCGCCCGCTACGCGATCAAGACGACCGTCTTTTCCGAAATGCTGAACGACCGGACCCAAGGTCAGGATCAGATCCCTGCGTGGGTTGATGCAGGTCTGCGCATGATTGGCAGCAGCCCTTCAGATTGGGGGACTGTTTGGTCCAAAGCCTCATCAGAGTTGATTTACACACCCGTTTGGATCCCCCAACTGGCCATGTGTATTGGCACAATTTTGTTGGCTGTCGCCCTTTGGGACACTTTGTACCGGATGCTTGTTACTGGTGTGAACCCAATCGTATCAGAGGCAGTAGAATGACCGAGCTTTATGCGACACTGATCTTCCTGTTCGTTTTATTCACCCTGCTTGGCAGTTCCATCTGGATCGGCCTTGCCTTGATGGGCGTTGCCTTTGTTGGGATGGAGTTGTTCACCACGCGCCCTGCTGGCGATGCGATGATCACTACCATTTGGACCAGCTCTAGCAGCTGGACCCTCACGGCCCTGCCCCTGTTCATCTGGATGGGCGAGATCCTCTATCGAACGCGACTGTCCCAAGACATGTTTCGTGGCCTTGCCCCTTGGATGCGCTGGTTGCCCGGTGGCTTGCTGCATACCAACATCGCGGGCTGTACTATTTTTGCGGCGGTGTCTGGTTCATCCGCTGCGACGCTCACAACCGTTGGCAAGATGTCGATCCCAGAACTGCGCAAGCGGGGTTATCCTGAATACATGATCGTTGGCACCCTCGCCGGTGCTGCGACCCTTGGCCTGATGATCCCACCGTCATTAACGCTGATCGTTTACGGCGTTTCGATCAACGAGAGCATTATTAAGCTGTTCATGGCGGGCATCTTTCCAGGCTTGGTATTGGCTGCATTGTTCATGTCCTACATTGTTGCGTGGCATTACATCCGCCCTCATGAGCGTCCAGAACCTGAGCCACCCATGTCGCTTGGAACGATGCTGGCAGAAAGCCGGTTCTTGATCCCCGTGCTCTGTTTGGTCTTTGCAGTAATCGGCTCAATGTATTTCGGCTGGGCCACCGCGACGGAAGCGGCGGCTGTTGGCGTCATTGGCGCGCTTACCCTTGCAGGCTTTCAACGCTCCTTGTCGTGGGAAGCCTTCCGCGAAAGCCTGATGGGGGCTACGCGCACCTCAGCTATGATCGCACTGATCTTGATGGGGGCTGCGTTCTTGTCTCTTTCTATGGGGTTCACTGGTTTACCACGCGCATTGGCGGCATGGATTGATGAGATGAACCTATCGCCAATCACGCTGATCGCAGCACTGACGGTGTTCTATATCATCCTTGGCATGTTCCTTGATGGGATTTCGTCCGTGGTGCTGACTATGGCAATCGTCGAACCGATGATCCGCCAAGCAGGCATTGACGTCATCTGGTTTGGTATCTTCATCGTTGTCGTGGTTGAGATGGCCCAAGTGACCCCACCAATCGGGTTCAACCTTTTTGTTTTGCAAGGCATGACCAAACACGAGATTTCATACATTTCCAAAGTGGCCCTCCCAATGGTTGGCCTAATGCTTTTGATGGTTGTGATTTTGGTTGTGTTCCCAGAACTCGCAACGTGGCTGCCAAACAATCTGCGCCAAGGGCCGACATAGGTTAAGCCATGCGCCCCTCTGTTACCGTTCTGCAGCTAGATACACATTTCCCGCGCGTTGCGGGGGATGTTGGAGCGCCAGCCACCTACCTAAATGATGTAGAGATCATTCGCGTCACAGGCGCGTCAGTCGCAGGAATTGTGACGGACGAACCTGCATCGATTGATGTGGCACCTTTTGAGGCTGCGCTAAAGGCTGCTAAGGGTGATGTTGTTGTCACATCCTGTGGGTTCCTAAGTTATTGGCAAAACCACCTGGAAGACCAAATTCAACGCCCCTTTATCAGCTCGTCTTTGACTGCACTGGACCGGTTGGCGGATCACGACATTGACGCGCTGTCGATCCTAACCTTTGATGCTGCAAAACTGGGTGTAGCGCATTTGGGAAACAACGCGCGCTTTATGCCATCGATCATTGGCCTAAATCCAAACGCGCACCTGCGTGCGGTGATTGGTGGTGATAGGGCAAAGTTAGACGTTGATCGTGCAGCGTGTGAAACCATCGAAACAGTTCGGGCTGCAACGACGAACCAACTTGAAACATTACTGTTGGAATGCACCAATTTGCCCCCATACAAAGGCGCGTTGCGCCGCGCCTTTGATATAGAGATTATTGATATACTGACCCAAATTGAGCGCGTAAGACCCCGCACAATTCAGCCCGATTTTCTTTAGTAAGCAGCCGTTACTAGAATTTCGACCTTTAGGCCTTTGCGCGCCAGCTTCGCTTCGCCGCACGCACGTGCAGGGGCGTGGCCCTCTGGAACCCAAGCGTTCCAAACGCCGTTCATATCAGCGAAGTACCCCATGTCGGACAACCAAACGGTCACCTGCAATAGCTGTTTGTTAGAGCTGCCCGCTTCAGCCAATAGCGCATCGATCTTATCAAGACATTGTTGCGTCTGGTCCTGAATGCTGTCGTCAGATGTGCCCACCTGACCGGACAAGTAAACGGTTCCGTTGTGCTTAACGATTTTGCTGGCGCGCTCGCCGGTGTGCATACGTTCAATTGTCATGGCATTTCCCTTTTGTAAGTGTTGCCCAACTCATAGATCCTAAGATGCATGCGCGCCAGACCTGTAGAGATGACGTTACGCGGTGCCCTCACCGTCAAGTTCTGCTAACGTCGCCTTGGCCAGCTTGATCGCGTGGTTTGCCTTTGGCACGCCTGCGTAAACGGCCACATGCATGAAGGCCTGCAAAATATCATCGGGGGACGCACCGGTATTCTTACAGGCCCGCACATGCATCGGGATTTCTTCGAAATTTCCAGTCGCAGCCAGCAACGCCAATGTCAGCATCGACCGCTCACGACGGGTGATTGTATCATCAGCCCACAAAGTGCCCCATGCCCCTTCGGTGATCATGGATTGAAACGGTTGGTCAAAGGGCGTCTTGGCCGCCTCTGCACGATCAACATGCGCGTCGCCCAACACTTCGCGGCGCACGGCCATCCCTTGATCCAAACGGTTCGTCATTATGTTCTCCAAGTTTAGCGGCCCGCGATGGGCATTTGCAGAACATAGTTTACAGACAACGCCCTGTGCGCAAGTGGAATGCTGGAAAACAGTGAAGTCCCCTTGTCGGATATTTGGATCGCCAGTGAGTTTGGCTCTTCCGAAACTTTTCCCAGTGGATTCCACAAAGTTGGAAATGCGACCAGAAAAACCACTGATCCACGTCGCAAACTGGCAACTCATCCTGTGAAAACTACGCAAAGCTGTAGGAATTGGAGGAGTGTCAAAATGCACCAACACCACAGCACCATCCGCAAAATCGACCCATCACGCGGTGCAACCCTGGGCGATGGTTCCCCCAACGATCAAGACCGAATAGAGATTGGCCCAACCCAACTTGCCATGCGCGAATGGGAGGCTGCGGGACTGGTCCTACCCAATCTTGCGAATATGCGTAGCTATCGCCATGCGCGATTAACCCAACATATTGTCGATCGGGGTTATGGCGGCCTTTTGATGTTTGACCCGTTGAACATCCGATACGCGACCGACTCAACCAATATGCAGCTATGGAACACGCACAACCCATTCCGCGCTGTGTTGCTGTGCGCAGATGGGTACATGATCATTTGGGATTACAAAAATTCGCCCTTCCTCAGCACGTTCAATCCATTGGTTGCTGAGCAACGATCTGGTGCTGATCTGTTTTATTTCGACCGTGGAGACAAGGTAGATGTCGCCGCCGATGTCTTTGCCAATGAGGTGCGCGCGCTGTTGCAAGAACACGCACCCAACCATTCAAAACTGGCTGTCGACAAGATCATGTTGCACGGATTGAATGCCCTTCAGGCCCAAGGGTTCGAGATAATGGACGGCGAAGAGGTCACCGAAAAATCGCGTTCCATCAAAGGCCCCGATGAAATCCTAGCAATGCGCTGCGCCTCGCATGCATGTGAAACTAGCGTCAAAGCAATGGAGGATTTCGCCCGTGCCAACGTAGGGGATGGTAAGACGTCAGAAGACGATGTTTGGGCGATATTGCACGCCGAAAATATCAGACGCGGCGGTGAATGGATCGAGACACGCCTGCTCGCGTCCGGCCAGCGCACCAACCCGTGGTTCCAAGAATGCGGACCACGGATTACGCAAAAAAACGAGCTCATCAGCTTTGACACCGACCTTGTTGGATCATACGGAATCTGCGTTGATATCTCGCGCAGTTGGTGGATTGGGGACCAAAAACCGCCTGCCGAAATGATTTATGCGATGCAACATTCCCATGAACACATCATGACCAATATGGAGATGCTAAAACCAGGCGTCATGATCCCCGAACTAAGCGCGAATTCCCACCGATTGGATGACAAGTATCAAGCCCAAAAATACGGGTGCTTGATGCACGGTGTGGGTCTGTGTGATGAATGGCCCTTGGTTGCCTATCCAGATAAGGCTGTGGCCGGCGCGTTCGACTATCCGCTTGAGGCGGGCATGGTGCTGTGTGTCGAGGCGGCAGTAGGCGAAGTTGG
>DLQI01000025.1:23023-25117 GCA_002478745.1 Rhodobacteraceae bacterium UBA7436
CCTTGATGGGGTTGTGATCCCCTATATCCCAACCCTAACACTGCAACCGTTTCCACACATCTATGTCACACCAATTTTCCAAGAAGTTGTAGGGATAGTGCAGCGGGCCATTTGACGATGCAAAAGACAGCGCAGCCATTTCCGCTGGCTCTAGTGTGAAATCATACGCATCAATACTTACCTGCAATTGATCAACGTCGCGCGCACCCAACAAAACAGACGAAACACCTGGGCGTGCAAGCAACCATGCCAGCGCAACATGCGTCATGGGACGTGTGTGACGCGTCGCTATCGCTTCAACAACATCAAGGATGCGATAGGTGCGATCAGTGTTGCGAATGTCATAGGCTTCAACACCCCGATTTGGGTCCTCGCCCAAACGTGTTGCACCGCGGGGCCTGTTGGCCGCGGAATACTTGCCCGTCAGCCACCCACCGCCAAGTGGCGACCAAGGGGTCAACGAGATGTTGTTTTCCAAACAACAGGGCAGAACCTCGGCCTCGATCCCACGTTCCAAAAGTTTGTATTGCGGCTGCATGGCCACAGGCACCACAAAGCCTTCAGCCTGAGCAGTCGAAACGATTTTTTGTAACTGCCAGCCACTTACGTTGGACCATGCAATATTGTGAATTTTGCCGGCTTTGACCAAATCAGTGAGCGTTGCCAAGGTGTCCACGATTGGCGTATGGCGATCCCATCCATGGACGAAGTAGACATCGATCGCCTCTTGTCCAAGGCGCTTCAAACTTCCTTCAACCGCGCGTGTTAGGCCGCGCCTTGACGCCCCATGGCTGCCTTTGGGGGGGTGAAAACCGCCCTTTGGTTGCAATCACCATATCATCCAAACCACCGCGTGCTTTGCCCCATTTGCCAATCATCTGCTCAGAGGCACCCGCGCTGTACACATCCGCTGTGTCGATGAAGGTTCCACTCCGACTGGCAAACAAATCCAATTGCGCAAATGCGCCTTGTTCATCTGTTTCTGCGCCAAACGTCATGGTCCCCAACGCCAGCCGCGAAACGATTGGCCCGCCTTGTCCTAAGGTTGCCTGAGGCATTTTTGTTTCGGTTATCATCGATTGGCTCCTAACGGGTTAAGGTGCCACCTTTGTAATCTGCATCGATATGCGTACAAATGGAATGTATTGAAGGGTTCGTTTCGTGAATGAAAAGACAGACCGTTGGGAAGACTTCCGCCTTTTCCTTGCCGTTGCGCGCACTGGCGGGCTTTCCCCTGCTGGGCGTTTGACTGGAAAAAGCGCGGCAACGCTTGGCCGGCGCATGCTCGCTCTAGAGCGATCAACGGGACGCGAGTTGTTCGTGCGCCATGAGCGAGGCTATGAATTGACGGCCCAAGGGCGCGAACTTTTGGCGGAACTGACCCCGATTGAATCTGGCATTCTACGGCTCGAAAAGCGACCACAACAAATCGACCGACCGCTTGTGAAGGTATCTGCGGGCACATGGACCACGATGGCTCTGCTGGCCCGACTTGATGATCTGTCAGGTGAACCCGCAGATGTTAGGCTTCGGTTCGTTTCGGCAGAGGCGTTGTTAGATATTTCGCGGCGTGAAGTTGTCATTGGCATTCGCAATGAACGCCCCACCGATACAGCCCTTGCAGGCCGCAAACTCACACGGATCGAATTCGCACCCTACGCAACCGATCCCGATACCAAGGGCTGGATCAAAGTTGCTGCCCAAACCGCCTCTGCAGGTTGGGTCAGCAAAACAATCGGCAACGATGCCTATTACGAGGTCAGCGCCCCCCGCAGCAGTCTTGATCTAGCGCTTAATGGAAAAGGTATTGCGGTGCTTCCAACATTCATTGGAGACACACAACTAACGCTGCAGCGCGTTGGCGAAACGATACCAGAATTATCCCACGATCAATGGATCGTCACCCATCAAGACGATCGACATTTCCCCGAAGTCCGACGGGTCATCGACCGGATGTGCAATGTATTGCAGCCATAAGAGATTGGGACACAAAATGCCAGGAAAAGGGAAAGCGTGCGCATGGCAGATTTTGCCCCTTTGATTTCAATCACAAAAATACACATCAAAAAAGTGACCTGCGCCCCTAAAACTCCT
>DLQI01000089.1 GCA_002478745.1 Rhodobacteraceae bacterium UBA7436
CAATCGCGTGACAGTCAGCCCCTGCACGATGATTGAGAAGACAACGACAACGTAGGTCGCGGTCAGGATCAATGGCTTCCATTCCCCATCCGGCAAGGACAAGGCAAGCGCGACAGAGATACCACCCTTTAGTCCGCCCCATGTCATTATTGGGATCACACCCGCGCTAAAGTTACGGAAGGGCTTCAGCATCATAACCGGCACAGCCACCGCCACGAAACGCCCCAGCAATGCCAATGCGATCGCCAACGTGCCTGAAACAAGCAAATCAAATTCGAACGCCACCGCGAAGACCTCAAAGCCGATCATCAAGAACAGAACCGCATTCAGGATTTCATCTATCAACTTCCAAAACGCATCCACATATTTGCGCGTTTCCTCTGACATGCCGTGGCGTGCTCCAATGTCACCAATCAACAACCCAGCGCACACCGCCATGATAGGGGCAGACACATGCAACCACACCGCCAACTCATACCCACCAAAGGCAAGGCCGAGGGTAATCAGAACCTCCAGCGAATAGTCGTCAATCAAACGCATTACGCGGAATGTCAGCCATCCCAAAGTAAGGCCCAGCGCGGCACCACCAAGGGCTTCTTGCAAGAACAACATGACCGCTGGCCACAGGCCCGTTGCGTGATGGTCCCCACTTGGGAATGCCAGCCCAACAAGAACCAGAAACACCACATAGCCAACACCGTCATTAAACAGACTTTCACCCGCAATTTTGGTTTCCAATGATTTCTGCAAATCCGCTTCGCGCAGCACACCCAGAACGGCAACAGGATCGGTCGGCGAAATCAACGCACCAAAAACCAGCGCAATCATGATCGGCATACCGGTGAGCCAGTGAAACCCAAAACCAACGATAGTCGTCGAAAGGCCCACGCCAATGGTCGCCATCAACAAGATGACCAGCCATGCCTTGCGCAAATCAGATAATTTCACATGAAGTGCACCGGCAAATAGCAACAGCCCCAACATGCCCTCAAGCAACGCCTCGGAAAACTCAAGCTCCAGCACTTGTGCGCGAATTTGCTCCTCTACCGTCAGGCCGGGGAATAGCGCGTCCGTCACAATCACAACAAAGGATGCGATCAGCGCAACAACCAAAATACCGATCGATGAAGGCAGCTTCAGAAACAGGTAGTTGATGGCCCCAAAGGCACCCGCAAGGACGATCAATAGCGAAGCAATCTGAAGTAATGTCATAACGTTCCCGTCTGTTTTTTTACACGGGTATCATCATTCCACGCACACTACCAACTTCAGATAGTGAATACCGGAAATGCGCATCACTGGTGACGGGCCATAAATTTATCCACGTCCGTCGGATCTGGTGCGGTCCCAGCAAACAGTTCGACGTAATGCTGCACACGCTCCAAACGCTCTTGCTGGTTTTCACTTACCTGCATCGAGATATAGCCGATCTGCGTATAAATTACAGTGAGACTACGCACCTCTGCCTGCTCATACGTGAACCCATGCCGCGCAAACATCTCAGCCACCGCTTTGATGCGACGCGTATCGGCCAGCGTCACACGCTGTTGTAAATCCACATCCACCCGCGCCCAATTACGAATCGCAAGATCAAGGCGCGCATCAAATAGCGTTGAATCCAACCAGCAATCCATAAGATTAAACAGCCCCTCAGATATGCTAGACGCATCCGCAGCGCAGCGATCCACAAGGTTGCCAGTGTTTTTGCTTTCCCATCGGCGTACCATCGAAGCGTGCAGCTCTGAAATATCCTCAAAGAACCAATAAAACCCTGTGCGCGTTAGGTTTAGGCGTTTGGCCAAGGGCATGATTTTGACCGCGTCGATCCCCTCAGAAATGAGCAGTTCATATGCGGCATTGCGCCAGATCTCTTTGGATCCGCGTTGGCGTGTTGGGGTATCTGTCATAGCTCTATCATAGTTTTATTGACACAAGTGTCAACTTTGCGGCAGGCTCCGAAAAACCACGCCCAAATGGGCACACTATAACTCTAGCGAAAGATGCCAGATGTCCAAAGATCCGTTGCTCCAGCCTTACCAGCTTAAACACCTGACCCTTAAAAATCGGATCATGACGACAAGTCACGAACCTGCCTATCCTGAAGATGGTATGCCCAAAGACCGCTACCGCGCCTATCACGCAGAGCGCGCAAAGGCGGGTGTCGCCCTGACCATGACGGCAGGGTCCGCTGCTGTGTCCAAAGACAGCCCGCCTGTGTTTAATAATATCCTTGCCTATAAGGATGAGGTGGTGCCGTGGATCCAAAACCTAACCGATGGCGTTCATGAGCATGGCTGCGCGGTTATGATCCAGCTGACCCACCTTGGGCGCCGTACCAATTGGAACAAAGGCGATTGGTTGCCAAGTGTCTCCTCATCCAAACACCGCGAACCTGCGCACCGTGGTTTTCCCAAGCTGATTGAAGACTGGGATATTGAGCGCATTATCAATGACTTTGCCGATGCTGCCGAACGCATGCAGGCGGGGGGCATGGATGGAATTGAATTGCAGGTCTATGGTCACTTACTCGATCAATTCTGGTCGCCCTTGACCAATGATCTGGTTGGTCCCTACGGCGCAGACACCCTTGAGAACCGCATGCGTTTCCCGATGGACGTGCTGGACGCCGTGCGCAAACGCGTAGGCGAAGAATTCATCGTTGGTTTCCGTTACACTGCTGATGAGGCACAAAAGGGCGGGATCACGGCTGAGGACGGTTTGTTGATTTCGCAGAAACTGGCCGAGACAGGCAAGCTCGACTTCCTGAACGTGGTGAAGGGCCGTATTCACACCGACCCTGCCATGACCGATCTGATCCCGATCCAAGGCATGGCAAACGCACCGCATTTGGATTTCGCAGGCGAAGTGAAGAAGCTGACAGGCATGCCAACATTCCACGCCGCTAAAATCCCGGATGTGGCCACGGCCCGTCACGCGATTGATTCTGGCTTGTTGGATATGGTCGGCATGACCCGTGCCCACATGGCTGATCCACATATCGTGCAAAAGATCATTGAGGGACGCGAGGACGACATCCGCCCCTGCGTTGGCGCGACGTATTGCCTTGATCGCATTTATCAAGCGGGTGATGCGCTGTGCATTCACAACGCGGCAACTGGGCGCGAGCTGACAATGCCGCACACCATTCCTGTGGCCAAGGACAAGCGCAAGGTCGTCGTCATCGGTGCAGGCCCTGCGGGTCTTGAGGCGGCACGTGTTGCTGCAGAACGTGGTCACAACGTGACTGTGTTTGAGGCCCAGCCGGACCCAGGTGGGCAGGTGCGCCTTGCCTCTCTTAGCCCACGCCGCCGCGAGATGATTTCGATCATCGACTGGCGCATGTCGCAATGTGCGGCGCGTGATGTGGTGTTCCACTTTAACACGTGGGCAGAGGCAGCAGATGTGACCGCACTGAACCCTGATGTGGTGATTGTAGCGACAGGCGGTATGCCGAACACGGAATTATACGAGTCCGGTCAAGAAGTTCAAAACGTTGTGACATCATGGGACATCATCGCAGGTGACGTGAAGCCGGCCCAAAACGTTTTGATCTATGACGAAAGTGGTGATCATCCTGCATTACAAGCCGCCGAAATTGCCGCCAACTCAGGTTCCACCGTTGAAATCATGACACCTGACCGCACATTCGCCCCTGATATCATGGCCATGAACTTGGTCCCATACATGCGTTCGCTTCAGGACAAAGACGTTACTTTTACCGTGACGCGCCGTCTCTTGGACGTGGCCCGTTCGGGAAACAAGCTGACGGCGACGATTGGCACGGACTATTCAGATCACAGTGACGAACGTGAATACGATCAGGTTGTGGTGAATTACGGGACTTTGCCACTAGACGAGTTGTATTTCGATCTCAAACCTCTCAGCTCCAATGAAGGTGCGGTGGATCAGGACGCTTTGATCGCAGGCGAAGTTCAAACCATTAAACGCAATGACACAGGCGCATTCCAGCTGTTCCGCATCGGGGACGCGGTGTCTGCACGCAATACGCACGCAGCAATCTATGACGCTTTGCGCCTCGTCAAGGACCTATAGGCCGATTACGCGCCTGACCAATAGTCTAAAATCGCGGTGTGTTTGGCGCACCGCGATACCTTTGCGCGTATTGTCGCACAATCCTGTATGGCGTGGTCGAACTCCCTATATCGCGAGTAGTATTATGGCGAACATAATGGAGCTTGGCCGATGGATACCCTTCTCTTATCGCGCATCCAGTTTGGTGCGAATATCTCTTTCCATATTTTATTCCCAACGATCACAATCGCCTTAGGCTGGATGCTCTTATTTTTTAAGCTTCGGTTCAACGCAACGGGTGATCGCAAATGGATGGACGCCTACATGTTCTGGGTCAAAGTTTTTGCACTGTCCTTTGCCATGGGCGTGGTGTCTGGGATCACGATGTCCTTTCAGTTTGGCACCAACTGGCCAGGTTTCATGGAAACGGTCGGCAACGTCGCGGGGCCATTGCTGGCGTATGAGGTTATGACAGCCTTCTTCCTCGAGGCCGTATTTCTGGGCATCATGCTGTTTGGTGCCTCGCGCGTGAAACCGTGGGTTCATACACTCGCAACCTTCTTGGTCGCCTTTGGCACAACTATGTCGACGTTCTGGATTATTGTTTTGAACTCTTGGATGCACACACCTCAGGGGTATGAGCTGCGCGAAGGTGTTGTTTTTGCGACCAACTGGTTCGACATCATCTTTAACCCGTCCATGCCCTACCGCTTTGTGCATATGTTGCTAGCCTCTGGTCTTACAGTCGCCTTCTTAATCGCAGGTATCTCTGCATTGCGCATGCTTTGGGGTGACAAAGGCGATGACGTGAAATCCGCGCTCAGAGTTGGCATCATCGCGGCGGCTGCTTTGATCCCAATCCAAATCTTGGCTGGTGACATGCACGGCCTCAACACGCTTGAACATCAGCCTGCTAAAGTCGCCGCGATGGAAGGGAACTGGGAAACCGGTCCAAATACACCGCTGGTTCTGTTCGCAATTCCAGATCAAGCCGCACGCGAGAACAGGTTTGAGATCGGCATTCCAAACGGGGCGTCATTGATCCTTAAACACAAAGCCAGTGGCGTTGTGCCTGGCCTTAACGACTTCACAGCGCAAGACGGCACAGTCATGCATCCCCGTGTTGCGCCTGTGTTTTTCAGCTTCCGCATCATGATCGGTACCGGCGTGGCCATGTTGCTACTGTCTTGGACGGGACTTCTGCTGTTGCGCAAATACGGTGCTGGGCACATGCCACGCCTGCCCCTCTACGCGTTCTGCGCCATGAGTTTCAGTGGCTGGATCGCGACTTTGGCAGGCTGGTACACAACTGAAATCGGTCGCCAACCTTGGCTGGTACAGGGCGTCTTGATGACAAAGGACGCTGTCAGCGATGTTTCTGCAGGAATGGTTCTGGGCACCTTGATTGGTTACCTTGTGATCTACGCGACGCTAATCTTCGCATACATCGGTGTAATCACCTATCTGGCCCGCAAAGCCACCAAAGGTGAAAGCACGCCAAACCGTGGCTATCCCCGCGGCGGCGAAGCCAACGTAACAGCCCTACAGCCGGGAGAATAACAATGGACATGTTTGGAGATCCAGCCATCTGGCTGCCATGGACCTTTGCAGCCCTCATGGGATTATCAATCCTGACTTACGTTGTACTGGATGGTTTTGACCTTGGCGTGGGATTGTTGATGCCTTTGACAAGGGAAGATGAAAAAGATCGACTTGTCGCCTCCATCGGACCGTTCTGGGACGCCAATGAAACATGGTTGGTTTTGGCCGTTGGATTGTTGCTGGTGGCCTTCCCACCTGCACATGGGATCATCCTAACCGCGTTATACCTGCCCGTCTTTGTGATGCTGGTGGGATTGATCCTTCGCGGGGTTTCATTCGAAATGCGGGCCAAAGCGCCCATCACCCAAAAGCGCATGTGGAACAGTGCGTTCTTTGCGGGATCGCTGATGGCATCCTTAAGCCAAGGGTTCATGCTGGGCATGTATATCATGGGCCTCACATGGACACTGCCCAACATTGCATTCGCAACACTAACCGCCGTGTTCCTAACAGTTGGATACAGCTTTATTGGGGCAGCGTGGCTGATCTGGAAAACCGAAAACCAACTGCAGCGCAGTGCCATTCGTTGGGCAAAGGGCGGGATTTGGGGCCTAGTTCTAGGGATCGTTGCAATCTCTGCCGCAACTCCTTTTGTCAGCACACGCATTTTCGACAAATGGTTTAGCTTGCCGGAAATCTTCTACCTTGCGCCATTGCCAATCCTATCGGGTGCATTGGTGGCGTTTGTCTGGTGGCAATTAAGCCGCCTGCCACTCCAAAACGATCGCTGGTCGTGGACACCCTTTGCAGCCGCAATCGCTCTGTTCAGCTTGGCTTATGGCGGAATGGCGTATTCATTCTATCCCTACATCGTGCCCGAAAAGATCACGATCTATGACGCGGCATCAGCGCCCGAAAGCCTGTTCATCATCTTGATTGGAACACTCTTCGTGCTGCCTGCCATCTTGGGGTATACGATGCTGTCGTATTATATTTTCCGCGGCAAAGCGACGGCACTGCGCTACGATTAAGCAATGGCTTAATCCCGCGTGGTGATCAAAGTTGGATGGGTAAAGTGGCAGGGGCGCACAGACTCGAACTGTGGGCCTACGGTTTTGGAGACCGTCGCTCTACCAACTGAGCTACGCCCCTACACAAGAGACTGATTACGCGGGGGAGACTTCATTGGCAAGATACAAAATGCGGCTTTTATTTAAGTTGGATAGGCAAGCCTGTTTCCAAAACTATTTTTGGATTGCAATGCGAAGCTGCACTTAATCGCTAAACGATCAACACCACGAAATTCCATCCAATCGATCAGCAAAAGCTTTGTAGCTAAACGTGGCTTCGGCAGTAGGATCGGAGCCATCTATTTCCGTCTCATAAGTCTTTTTCACATGGCTTTCTGCAGCGTCCATCAAGCGATAGTGCAAAATCCTGACACAATTCGACCGCCCGATTTTGTCCGATCGTGCATCTCCTTCATTGCAGTAAATGTCATCAAAGAAGCGGTATCAAATCGAAACAGGTCAAGTCTGCCAACGTTTTGCGCTTAGCTGCGAGATCAAGGAGGAGGTCATTGTGTAGCTAAAGTTTAAAACCTTTAAAATATACCATTAACGCTCAGGGCTAATAATCAGTCCTGAGCGCGGAGGAAAAGTACATCTTTTCGATAGTGACCGCCTTAAACTGCGCTAACAGAACCTACCTGTACAAAGTGCAGCTCTAAGGCAGCCCGCAGATCCTGCAGAGACGTAGGCTTTGTCAGATATCCATCCATACCTACGGCTAGGCATCTATCTCCTTCACCACGTAATGCGTTTGCAGTGATGGCAATGATTGGTGTACGCGCCAGCCCCTCAACTGCCTCTTTCTCACGGATCATGCGTGTCAGTTCAAACCCATCAACTGTTGGCATCTGACAGTCAGTTAGAATGAGATCACAACCGTCACGCTGCCATGCCTCGAAAGCTTTGGCACCATCTTCGACAACAACCGCAGAATGCCCAAGTTTCTCGAGCTGACTGGTAAGGACCACGCGGTTGATTTGATTGTCCTCAGCCGCGAGAATACGTGGCCCTCCGCCTTCTTCTACTTTTGCTGGCAAAGGTTGAATATTTGAATGGCGTATGTCTTGTTTTGGAAACTCAAGCTCAAAAACACCCACCAGTGTGTCGATTAACGCGGTGACCAAAATGGGCGAGGACGGTAATATGATATCGCCGGCCAACTCTTGGTTTGCAAATTGATCCTGTGAATTAGACAAGAAAATCGTTTTGCTTTTTTCGGGAATTCCCCATGCTTCATGACCTGTTGAGCCATTCTCATCAACGTCTTCATCAATGCCACACGGGATAATGTAGACAACGTTGGCATTCTGGGTTTGCGCCGCTTCAACTAATGCCTCCCTCGTTTCGAATGTCTTAAAATCAGCGTTGCAGCCTTCTATGAATTTTTTAAAACATGGTAACCCATCAACTGGGTTCTTAACGCTTGCGATAGTCTTGCCGGTCAAATCTGGAAGATCTATTTGGCCTTTTGCATCGACAATCGGAAACTGGACAGTAAAGGCTGAACCACAACCAATCTGACTTTCAACGCTCACCGATCCACCAAGTTTTTCTACCAACTGCGAAACAATCGCGAGGCCCAGTCCAGAGCCCCCGAAATCGTGATGCCTGACAGCTGCAGATTGCTCGAAGGGATCGAATAGGTTCTCAATAAACTCCTGAGCGATGCCAATACCATTGTCAGAGACCGTGAACTCCAAATCTCCCTTTTTGCTGAATCCGATGGTCAATAAAACTTGGCCTCTTGGGTCCTCTGGATGGCTTTTCGAGAATTTGATCGCGTTCGATAATAAGTTCAATGTTATCTGGCGCAATCGACCGGGATCGCAGCTTATAAATTTAGGCAATTGAGGGTCATAGCACATCGATCGATAAAGTGACGTTGTGTGCGTCTGCAAAATGGCGAAGCGTGTCGGCGGACTTTTCAAACACCTTCAAAATTTCAGTTTGTTGAAGCGTCAATGCCAACTTACCTGCTTCAATTCGCGACATATCGAGAATATCTTCGATGATGGATAACAAAGCAGTTGAGGAGTCTTTGATAGTTTCAACTATTCGACTTTGCTCCGTTGTCAGCTTACTCGTCTCTAGAATTTCCACCATTCCTACAACACCGTTCATCGGTGTTCTTATCTCGTGGCTCATGGCCGCAAGGAAGTCGGATTTTGCGCGGCTTGCACGTCGTGCCTGCCGACGGGAAGCTTCGAGCCGAACCTGATCTGTGTGCGCTAAGATTCCAAAGGTGCCCATCTCAATACCTATAAGAATAAAAACCATGATCAATGTGCCGGGCGCGAGATAGTTCCTCGCAATATCTTCATTGACCAAAGGCGTCCCAAAAAAGTCATTGCCAAGAACCAGGACAGCGCACAATGAAATGGCTGTCGCACAAAACGTTAGCATGAGATGGAAGTTTTCGCGTCCGATTGCGAAAGTCAGAAAAGGCCCACCAAGAAGAACAAGATACATGATTTCAGGGTTGGCTGCAGAAGGAAGAGTGAAATTTGCTAACGTTACCGAGAGAATACCGAATGCGCTCCAAACGCTTCGAGCCAGTAAAGGCATCTCAAGAAGTGCTAGAACGACCGCTAGAACGGTGCCAAACAACGCTGGCCCGGTCAGTAACGCGATCACAGGCTCATCTAAATAAAAGGCCAGCCCCATCCATCCAAGACAACAAATGATAATACCCCAAGATGTTTTAATGATCACCTTGGTGTGTATGGATACGACGTCTTCCTCGAGGTTTGTTAATTCTTTGGGCAACGTTGGCATCCTGTCAAAAGCATCAGTAACGAGGGTCGGTTTTCTTTACTGCATCAGGATGCAATGAATTCATATCAATATCTATAACAATTCGGAACATACGTATACGTTTCTACAAAGAACCTAATAGCAGTTTTTTGTGACTGGCCCCGATATCAGCTTTTATCTTTGTAGCACCGAGCGAACAAATCAATTTGTAGCTCTAACCAAACAAAGCCACCAATCAGGTTCACCACGCC